>JAEXSY010000010.1 GCA_023440105.1 Bacillota bacterium | reverse complement strand
CTTAGAATACTTGAAAATGTTAAATAGATAGAAGAGTTAGATTATAAGAGCCAAAATTGGCTCTTTTTTTATCAAATTTTTAATAAAAATAATCCATAACATTGTTGTTTTAATATCAAATCACTACATATATATCATTTCAATAATAGAAGCAAAGATATTAGTAGAAAATAAGATGAAATTTATACCTTTATCCTATGAAATTAACAAATATAGTAATATAAGAAAATAATTATAATAATTTATTGAAAAGTATTTAATATCTTATTAAAGTGTTGTATTATATAATTAAATGGCAAAGTAACAAAATATTAATAAAAAAGTATCATTATATAAAAATTGTTAATATTTGAAAATGAATTGTGTATACAATTTGTTCTATATAACAATAAAGAGATAAAAGTAGCAAATACAAGAAATAAGTTACTAAAATGTAAATAAGTTGTAGATATATAGTTAATTCTCCTTTATAATGGAAATAGATTTAAACTATAATACAAAATAAATTAATATAATACATTAAAGGGTAACAATGGTAATTATCTTACAAGTTAATAAAATAACAAAGCATATAAAATTTAGGAGGTTTGTCATGCCTGTTGGAAGTATATCCGTATCTGCTAATTATGATCTATTAAAAAAGGCTTTGGATGCGTCTAGCCTAAGGGGGGAGATTATCGCTCAAAATTTATCAAATATTAATACTCCAAACTACAAAAAATATACTGTCTCCTTTGAGGACAGCTTAGCCAATGAAAAGAAAGTCTCCATGAAAAGTACTAAAATAAAGCACTATTCAGATGGTATAGTGCAGCAGGGAGATATCAGGATTGTTCAGGATAATAGTACAAGCATGAGAGAAGATGGTAATAATGTAGATTTGGATCTAGAGAAAGTTAATCAAGCTGCTAATTCACTGATGTATAATGCTTTAATAACAGAGGCAAACAGTAGATTAACAAGCACTAGATATGTCATTACAGGAGGTAAGTAGTATGAGTGGCTTTAGTGGAATGAGGATAGCGGCCAGTGGGCTGTCAGCAGAAAGACTGAGAATGGATACTATATCAAGTAACATAGCAAATGCAGAGACTACTAGGACAGCTGAAGGTGGACCATACGTAAGAAAGATAGCAGTTTTTCAGGAGAATTATCACAAGGAGTTGGGAATGAGAGGTGTTAAGGCCGTTCAAATCAAGGATGATGAAAGCCAGTTGAAGAGGGTTTATGATCCTTCTCATCCTGATGCAGATGGTGATGGTTATATAACTATGCCAAACGTTAATATCTTAAATGAAATGGCAGATATGATGGCAGCTTCTAGGTCTTATGAAGCAAATGTTGATTCTTTAGATGCACAGAAAAACATGTTTTTAAAAGCATTAGAAATAGGAAAATAAAAGGAGGGGATTTTTGTGAAGATTACGGGATTTGCTGAAGATACATTATTTCAGAGCAATCTTATGGGAAAGAAAAATAAGATAGAGGATGAATCATCCTTTAGTGGTTATCTTCAGGAGAAGCTAGATGGTGTTAACAAGCTTCAGATGAGAGCTGAAGAAAGCACAGAAGCACTTATAAAGGGAGAAGATATAGATATTCATCAGGTACTTCTTAATACGGAAGAAGCACAGTTGTCCTTACAGCTAGCTATAGAGATACGCAATAAGATGGTTGAAGCATATCAGGAGATAAACAGACTGCAGCTATAGGATGATTATAAGGAGGCAGAAAATGAACATATTCACTGACGGCTTCAAAAAGTTGTGGGGAAATTTTAATAATAAAAGTAAAAAAGCTCGGATAGCTATTATTACTTCATCTACAGCAGTTTTGTTAGCAATTATATTAATTATTTTTATGACCTTTAAGGATAAGTATGGCTTACTCTTTTCTGAACTAGAAAATGGCGATGCACAGACTGTTGTGTCGACCTTAGAAGAAAAAGGGATCAATTATAGAATCGAGGGGAATTCTATTCATGTTCCTGAGGAATTGGTAGATAAGCTTAGGCTAGAACTTGCATCTAGCTTAACCTTAGGCAGTACTGGCTTTGAACTCATGGACGAAGGAAACTCTTTTGGAATGACAAAAGAAGAATTTGAAATTAAGAAGCTCAGAATGCTTCAAGGTGAGATGGAAAGAACCATTAAGAGCTTTCCTCAAATTGATAGTGCAAGAGTACATATAACCATGGCTGAGAAATCAGTATTTATAGACAAGGATACGCCTGGTAGCGCCGCTATATATTTGGATATTAAAGAAGGGAAAAAATTAGAATCAGAACAGGTGAAGGCAATTATTGCTTTAGTATCTGGGGGAACTGATAATATTCCTGTTCAAAATATACAGGTTATAGATGAAAAAATGAATCTTCTTTCTAAGGATTTGTTTGATGAGGATGGAAAAGAAGTACAGGCTTCTGGTAGCGTGGAGAACTTAAAAGCCATAGAAAAAAAATTTGAGAGAGAGCTGGAAAATAAGATATCAGAGCATCTATCTGTGGTATTGGGCAAGGGTAACGCTACGGTAACCGTTGCTGCAGATTTAGATTTTGATTCTAAAGAAAGTACTGAGATAATTTACAGCCCTGATAAAGTCATAGTTTCTGAGACATATAAAAGGGATAGGGATGGTGATTCACAGGGTAACCTAGGAAGCAGTCCTGTAGATAATGAAATGAGCAATACTATTGGCGACATGGAGGATAATGGTATTATCAGTGAGGAAGGGACAATAAATTATGAGGTAGGCTCATTAGAAACAGTAACTATCACTGCTCCTGGAGAAGTGAAAAGACTTACAGCGTCTATTGTTGTCAATGGAAATAAAGACGCTGGAACCTTAGAGGATCTGAAAGAAATTATTAAAGGATCCTTAGGAATAAACGAGGAACGAGGAGATGAAATATCAGTGGTATCCATGAAATTCGATACAACTGCGCAGGATGCCCTAGAGAAGCAAATCGCTGCAATTGAGGCACAGGAGGCGAAGGAGAGAAATATACGGCTGTACTCTATGGCTGTATTAGGAATGATTGGCGTTATTGTAATAATTTCAATAATAGTTATCATTATGAGAAATTTAAGAAGGAAAGAAGATGAGGAGCTTATCTTAGGTTCAAACTTAAATACTGTTGTAGGTGAAGCAATTACTCCTAAGCCTGTTGAAAGCTTTGAACCAATAGCCTTCGAAGAAGAAAATGAAAAGTTATACATAGAAAAAGAGATAAAAAGCTATGCTCATGAGAAGCCTGACCAAGTGGCCGACATCATTAAAGCATGGCTAACAGAAGATGAGAGGTGATGAAAATGCCAAGAGAAAATAGATTGTCAGGGGTTCAGAAAGCAGCAATTCTATTTATAACCCTTGGCCCTGATGTAGCATCAGGTATCATTAAAAAACTTCCTGACAACGATATTCAAAAAATCACCTATGAGATAGCTAATATAACGGCTGTTTCCTCGGCGGAAAGGTCGGAGATTCTTAAGGAATTTTTAGAAATGAATAAGGCTAAGGATTTTCTTATAGAGGGTGGTATTGAATATGCTCGAAATCTTTTATCAAAGGCTTTAGGTTCACAGAAGGCTCAAGATATATTGAACAAGGTTTCTGAAGCAACTCAGCAATATAGACCTTTTGCCATTGCTCGAAAAGCAGATCCAGTCCAGCTCTTGAATGTTATTTCAAATGAACATCCACAAACTATAGCTCTAATACTATGCTATCTTCAGAAGGAAAAGGCTGCCCAGGTGATGTCTTCTCTATCAGAAGAAGTACAAAGCGATGTAGCCTTTAGAATTGCAACCATGAACAACACCTCTCCCATGGTAATCAAAGAAATAGAAAAAGTATTAGAATCAAAGCTTTCTTCAGTAGTTAGATTGGAGAACTCAATTCTAGGTGGTGTGGAATCACTGGTGGGAATTTTAAATGAAGTTGATAGACAAACAGAAAAAAATATAACTGAAGGTCTTGAAAGAGAGGATGCAGAGCTGGCAGAAAAAATAAAGAGCAGTATGTTTATCTTCGAGGATATTGTTACGCTAGATGATGTTTCCATACAGAGAATACTGAGAGAAGTTGACGCTAAGGATCTAGTACTTGCTCTCAAGGGAGCGTCTGAGGAAGTTCTTGATGCAATATTTAGAAATCAATCAAAGCGTGCCTCTGCTGCTCTTAAAGAAGATATGGAGTTCTTAGGGCCAGTTAGACTAATTGATGTTGAGAAGACACAACAGAAGATAGTATCAATTATCAGGAGGTTAGATGATACTGGAGAGATAGTTATAGGAAGAGGTGGACAAAATGCCATTATCTTATAACAACTCTATAATTAAATCAAATATATCTGTAAAAGATGGAAGTAGAGTAATAGAAACTCTGCAGGAGATTAAATACTTAAACAAAAAAGTAAAAGAAGAACACTTGAATCCTCTTGAAGATGAAAACCTTCATAGGATCAGGGAGTCTATCCTTAAAGAAGCAAGAGAGAGAAGCGAGGAAATTATAAGAAATGCTTATTCCGAAGCAGAGGCAATTAAAAAAAATGCTTATGTGACAGGCTATGAAGAAGGCGAGAAAAATGGCTATGAGGATGGTTATAAGGAAGCTTATGAAGGAAATATAGAAAAAGCTAATAAAAAAGCTGAGGAAATAATAACAGAGGGCGAAAAATTACTGCTAACAGCTAAATCAGTATATGAAGAGTACTTAAGGAGTAAAGAAAAAGAAATATTAAATTTATCTTTGGAAATTGCTCAGCATCTAATGAGGGAAAGACTTATGGAGAAGGATGGCTTGAACAACCTAATAAAAGAAGCAATAGAGTCATCAAAAACCATTAAAACATTAATAATAAAAGCAAATTCCTTTCACTGTGATGTCTTGGAGGAAGAAGTAAGACAAAATAAACAGATTACGCTAAAAACAGAGGTGTTTGTTATTCCAGACAATTCCTTAGAGATAGGTAATGTAGAGATAATAACTGATAAAGGGAAAATTAAAACAGGTATAAAAATGCTTATTGATAAAATTCATGAAGCGTTTTAATAGGTGAAACAATGAAGATTGATTTTAAACTCATTGAAGAGAAAGCGAAGAAATTATCTCCATTCTTTTATGAAGGTGTAGTAACAAAGGTAATAGGATTAACTATTGAGGTAGAAGGTATAAGGGCTTTTGTTGGAGAGCTATGCATTATTTATAGCGAAGATAATGACCCTATTAATTGTGAGGTTGTAGGTTTTAGAGAAGAAGTGATAATTCTTATGCCTCTAGGTGAGTTAATTGGAATAGCACCAGGGTGCAGAGTAGTGCCCACTGGTTCACCATTAAATGTTAAGTGTGGAGATGAACTCATGGGAAGGATATTAGATGGTATTGGAGTTCCCTTGGAGGGAGAAAAATTACAGCTACTAGAAACATATCCTTTAGATTCATCTCCACCAGATCCATTAACAAGAAGGCGAATTAGAGATCCGTTGCCCACGGGAGTCAGGGCGATAGATGGATTACTAACCTGTGGTGAGGGACAAAGAATTGGTATATTTGCAGGGAGCGGAGTTGGAAAAAGCACTACTT
>JAEXSY010000541.1 GCA_023440105.1 Bacillota bacterium | reverse complement strand
GTGTAGGTATCAGGAACCTTCTTTATTTCAGCCTCTAAAAATTCAATGCTGTTCTTCTCTAGCTCTTCTCTCACTGTTCCGAATTCTTCTGGAGTAGTAGTGATTATATAAACCTCGTCTTCTGAAGCAAAATCTTCTGCTCCTGCTTCTAGAGCGAGCATCATAAGTTCATCCTCGTCAATTTGATTCTGCTTTTCGATTACGATTTGTCCTTTAGTTTGAAACATAAAACCAACGCAGCCTACAGTTCCCATGTTTCCGCCATGTTTAGTAAACGCATGTCTAACATTACCTGCAGATCTATTTTTATTATCTGTAAGACATTCAACTATAACTGCGATTCCTGAAGGACCGTAGCCTTCATATACAATATCCTCATAGTTAACAGAATCCAATTCACCAGCTGCCTTTTTTATAGCTCTCTGAATTGTATCATTAGGCATATTAGCAGCCTTAGCTTTTGCTATAACATCTCTTAGCTTGGCATTAGCCTCCTCATTAGAGCCTCCATTTTTTACTGCAACCATTATTTCTTTTCCGATTTTTGTAAATACTTTTCCTCTTTTAGCATCAGCTTTTCCCTTTTTTGCTTGTATATTATGCCATTTTGAATGTCCTGACATGATAAATCCTCCTAAATATATATAATATCCGTAAAAAACATTAATATTATAGCATACTAGATTTTTCTGTTCAACTTTTAGACTAAGGATACTACTATGCCATACCAATGTAAACTAAGGAAGGAAGTCCTCTAAATATTTTCCTTCATCCTTAAAGTATAAGCCATAGTCTTCTACATTACATATGGCCTTTCCTTTAGATAAAGCTCTTACCTCTTCTATAAGTTCTTTATTAGACTTCTCTTCGCCCACAAGCTTCAGTATCACCCTTTCTCCATAATCAATACCTTCTAAGAACCATCCTTTTTGGTCAATTAAATACTGTAGCTTTCCTAAAAGTTCATAATCTATCTCGATAATAACTCTTGCAGCCCTTACCTTTTCAACGATCCCGGAAGCTTTAATGGCAATGGAGGCACCCTTGGTATAGGCTCTGGTAAGGCCTCCAGCGCCCAAAAGTATTCCTCCAAAATATCTTGTTACAACAACACAGACATCAGTTATCTCTGCCTTTTTAATGACCTCTAACACTGGTATACCTCCAGTTCCCTGAGGCTCACCATCATCACTATACCTCTGAATTCCTAAGTTTTCTCCAATGATATAGGCATAAACATTGTGCCTTGCTTCACGATGATCGCTTTTAATTTTATTTATAAATATTTTTGCTTCTTCTTCATTTTGAACTCTTTTTATATGACCTATAAAGGTAGATTTCTTTTCTATAAATTCGTCCCTAGATTCCTGCTTAACAGTTCTATATCCCAATGTTCAACACCTACTTATATAATAAACTCTGAATATCTATTGTATATTTCATCTTCAACTTCTGCCTCAATAACTGTCCCATCTTCCCTATAATCTTCCGATATAACTCTAGAGGTTCTATGAACATGTGAAACAGCTGACTGATCCGTGTACGGGAATAAGAACTTTACAATTTTAAGCTTTTGAGGCAAAAGCTCACTAACCATATCTAGGAGCTCTATTAGATTAGTTCTCTCCTTTGCTGATATCTCAATTACTTCTCTTTCATGGAGCTTATCCTTTATCATATCTAACAGCTCTTCATCAACCTTATCAATTTTGTTTAAAGCTAGTATAGTGGGTTTATTATTTGCACCTAATTCGAAGAGAACATTCTCCACAGCATATATTTGATTTAATACCTCCTGTGAGGAAGCATCTACCACATGTACAAGTATATCCGAGTATATAACTTCTTCCAGAGTGGACTTAAAAGCCTCAACTAATTCGTGAGGAAGCTTTCTAACAAAACCAACAGTATCCGTTAAAGTAATCATTCTATTATCAGGAAGTTTTATGGCTCTAGTGGTTATATCTAAGGTAGCAAAAAGCATATCTGCTTCAAAAACGCCTTCTTTTCCTTGTGCTTCTTTTATAGCATACATTTCCACTAAAGCATTTCTTAGGGTGGATTTACCTGTATTAGTATACCCTACCAAGGATACCTTTGGTATGTTCTGCTTGTTTCTTCTCTCTCTTTGTATTTCTCTTACTTTTTTAATTTTTTCAAGCTCTTTTGATAGGTCATAAATTCTTTCTCTAATATGTCTTCTATCGGTTTCTAGCTTCTTCTCCCCTGGTCCTCTAGTACCAATACCTCCACCAGTTCTAGATAAAACTGTACCTAAGCCGCTTAACCTTGTAAGTCTATATTTTAGCTGTGCAAGCTCTACTTGAATTCTTGATTCCCTGCTTTTAGCCCTATTAGCAAATATCTCTAAAATAAGAGTAGTCCTGTCTATTATTTTTACCCCAATAGCTTCTTCTAAATTTCTAACCTGTGACCCTGTCAGTTCATCATCGAAAATAACTACATTGGCATTGAATGACTGACGAAGCAGTGCTATTTCCTCTACCTTTCCAGTTCCTATATAATAAGCAGAATCTACTTTACTTCTATTTTGAAACACTGAATTTACTACAGGAAGATCACACGCCCTGGCAAGCTCTGCCAATTCCTCTAAGCTTTCTTCTGTATCACAGCCAACGATAATAGCTCTTTCTTTCATTTCTTCAGTTATGCTGGTTTCCTTAATTAACTGCTCAGCTTCTTCAATTTTATCTGCTATATCTATTTCCAAAGCTTTATCTACAGTAATATTATTTATAGCCTCTGTAGTTAATATTTCTTCATAAACAGAGCAAAAGCCTAAGGATACATCCTTTATCTGCCCTTCAAGGACTCCCACTGCAGCTATGCAATCAAGTTTTAACTTCATAAGAGCAGATGTATCAATGGCAGATAATCTGGAATTACCGTTAGGATGGGTATGAACTATCCTAATACCAGATAACTTTCTCTCCCTTATATCAATTAGAGGAATCTCTACAGTAGAGCTATCTCCCACAACAACGGATATAACCTTTCCCTTTCTGTCTATAACCACACTTATTTCACGGTTAATTCTATCTGTAATTTCTGCTATAACTTCTAATATTTCTTTAGTACATAGAGAATATTTAGGGACCTTGATTTCATATAGTTCCTCTAAGGCTTCTAAATAGGTGTTTCTAATACCATCTATATTTCCCTGTATCATTATCTCACCTCATTCGAATCATTCTTTTGTCCTATTAATTTCTTTAGTTTATTTTATCTTATACCTAAGTATAAGTAAACATTCATAGCTCCATAAGTAGAGTAATTTAATAAAGGGTAAAACCTTAAGTTTTCCCTTTATATAAAAATTATATTTTTCTAGTAGATTGGCCTACTATAAGCTCTCCGTTGAATACTCTATGCTGATTCATTGTTTTTTTATCAATCAGGTTGAAAAGAACACTTAATGTTTCCTCTGCCATATCCTCAACAGGCTGTTTTATTGTAGTAAGAGATGGATTATAAAATCTAGCTATATCAATTCCATCAAAGCCCGCAACAGAATAGTCTCCTGGGACATCCTTTCCTGAATCAAAAATAGCCTTGCAGGCTCCTATAGCCATGCTATCTGATATTGCAAATATACAAGTAAAATCTATCCCTTCTTTTAAAAGCTCTTCCATCATGGCATATCCATTACTCATAGAATATCCTTCTAAATCATCTCTCATATATCTAACAAGCTTATTATCTACTGATATATTAGAGTCATTTAAAGCCTTTAAATATCCATCGAGTCTGAGTCTACCTATACTTTCATCATCTTTAGAAGCCGTAAGCATAGCTATTCTTCTATGGCCCTGTCCTATGAGATATTTGGTCATTTTATAGCTTTCCTCAAAATCATCCACGGCTACAGAGGAATACAAATCTTCACTTAAGTTATCCTTTAAACCTATAGTGCTTAGTACAAAAGGAACCTTAAGCTGTTTAAGCTTATCTTCAGTGTGGGAAAAGTGCCCCCCTAAAAATACAATACCTCTCAAACGCTTTTCCTTTTCTAGCTCTATGGCAATATCTATCTCATCCTCTTTATCCTCAACTCTCTGGAGGACAAAAGTATATTTTTTCTTTTTAATTCCCTTTTCGAAGGTTTTTATTATGTTGCTAAAAAATGGGTTAGTAATACCTTTTATAAGAACAGCTATGGTTTTGGAATCTGATCTTTTTAAATTCCTGGCGCTATTATTTGGGATGTAATTATTATCTTTAATTACCTGAAGTATCATTTTTTTTGTATCTTCATTAATATCAGGGTGATTATTTATTGCTCTTGATACTGTTGTAACTCCTACACCACAGATTTTAGCCACATCTTTAATAGTAATTGTCTTCATGTTAAAATCCCTCCTGTACAGTTTAACCTGCACATCTCCTCAGAAGATATCACAAATATATTCTATCCTTTAACAGCCCCTGCTACAACTCCTTTTATTATATATTTCTGGCAGGTCAAATAAAATACAATTATTGGTACTATAGCTAATACAAGCATTGCCATCATAGCTCCCATATCTATAGAGCCATAGCCTCCCTGGAGGTATTGAATAGCCATAGGTATGGTTCTATACTCTGAACCTAATGTTAAGTAAGGTAGGAGATAATCGTTCCATATCCACATAGCATTTAATATGGCTACAGTTATAGAAATTGGCTTTAAAATTGGTAATACTATTAGAAAGAATATTTCAATAGGATTACAGCCATCAATAAGGGCAGCTTCCTCTATTTCAACGGGAATAGATTTTACAAAGCCTGCAAACATAAACACTGATAATCCTGCACCAAAACCAAGATATACAAATATTATTCCCACGGGATTATCTAAATGCAAATTATTTACTATTTTCACCATAGGGAACATAACCATCTGAAAAGGCACTATCATGGAAAAAACAAATAAATAGTACAGAGCTGTTGTAAATACATTTTTAACTCTAGTTATAAACCAAGCCGTCATTGAAGTAAAAAATACTATTGCTCCTACAGAAAAGACAGTTATGAATAATGAATATCCAAAAGCTTTAATGAAGCCAGTTTTTTCTATTCCACTAATGTAGTTATTAATACCAGCAAAGGTTTCACTAGTAGGTAAATGAAATGGGGCATCACTAATATAGAATTTTCCTTTAAATGAATTAATTAGCACCATAAAAATAGGAAATAAAAATAAAGCTGATATGGCCGTAAGAACAAGAATAATACTTATATCTTTAACTCTGCTTTTAACACTTAAACCCTTATTACTTTCTTTTATTACTTCCATTAGCTCTGCACCTCTCTTCTTCTAGTGAGTATAAGCTGGGGTATTGCTATTAATGCTACAAGGAGGAAAAATACTACAGCTTTAGCCTGTCCTACACCTTCCCATCCAGTTCTTCCATAATAAGTATTATATATATCCAGAGCCAGCATCGCTGTCTTTTTAGCTGGTCCTCCTCCAGTCAAAGCAAGGTTTTGATCAAATAACTTAAAGGAATTTGATAGAGTTAAGAACAAACAAATAGTTATTGAGGGCATTACTAACGGTATAGTGACATTTTTTAATGTTTGAAAAGGTGTTGCACCATCAATCCTGGCAGCTTCAATAAGCTCACCAGATATACTTTGTAGACCGGCAATGTAGATTATCATCATGTATCCTATAAGCTGCCAGTTCATAAGTACTACTAATCCCCAGAAACCATATTTAGGGTCAAAGGTGATGGTAACATTAAATCTTAATAATACACCATTAATTATAATTTGCCATATATATCCCAGAACAATACCACCAATTAAATTAGGCATAAAGAAAATTGTTCTAAATAAATTCGTACCTTTAATCGCTTTAGTCAAAATCAGAGCTAAAGTAAAGGCGAAAATATTTATTGTAATAACTGAAATAATAGTAAACTTACCAGTGAAAAATAAAGCATTCAAAAAATCTTCATTTGAAAAAGCCTTGATATAATTACTAATACCAACCCATTTTGCATTAGATAAGGTTGTAAACTTAGTAAAAGATAAATATACTCCCATAACAAAAGGAATTATAAATGCTATGGAAAAGGCTATTATCGTTGGAACTAAAAAAACAGGGAAATACTTCTTCAATGTTTTTTCCATAATTCTCCTCCTTAATAATTTATGAAAATCGCTCCTCTAGTAGGAGGAGCGATTAATTTTTATCAGCTAAAGCTTATTCATTTGCGGCTTTATATTCACTTTCCCAGGAAGAAATAACTGTATTCACTACATCCTTCCATTGTCTCTGACCTTGTGCATACTCTAATAAAGCACTTCCAAAATCTTTTTTAAAGTTTTCGCTTGGGAAGGCTGCAAATGTCCAAGTTACTGAAGTAGTATCCTTTTCCATCCAAGCTAGAACTTCCTTAGCTAAAGGATCAGAAGGTTTTTCATCCTCAGTAAAGGTATCGAAAGGAGAAATGAAACCTAGCTTATTTACAACATAATCTTTTCCTGTATTACTAGTAAAGAGCCATTCTAGGAATTCTATAGACATCTTCTGTTTTTCTTCTGATACTCTATTGTTTATAGCAAAGTAGTTTTCAGTACCTACAGCAAGTCCTTGTTTTTCTTCTCCATCAATGCCAGTATATATTGGCATAAACTTTATGTCTTCTTCTTTAACTGTGTTTCCATCAACCTTAGAAATCTGTCCCCAAGCCCAGTTACCATTTTGAACCATAGCCACTTTTCCTAAGGCAAATTCAGCCATAGAATCATCAACAGATTTACTACCTAAAATAGTAGGTTCTGTTCCAGAGTTATTTATATATAAATCGAATATATTCTTATAGTTATCACCATATTTAAAGTCGATGGTATCAGATTTTAATCCAGCTAGAATAGGGTTATCATACTCGTCATTTTCTAAGAATTCATAGTACAATGGTATGTTTGCTAGGTGAGTCTGCCATCTCCAATCCTCACCAGTCTTTAAGGATGTAGAAGCAAATACACCCTCGATTCCTAATTCTTCCTTATGCTTGGTCATATCCTCTACCACGGCCTTCAAGGTATCGAAATTATTTATTTCATCAGCAGATGAAATATCCACTGCTTTATCAGCTAGTCCAAAATACTTAGTCATAATTGCATTGTTGTATATTATTCCATACCCTTCAACTACATATGGAATACCATAAACCCCGTCACCATCAACTACCGCTAGACTTTTATCCGTTAAATGTTCGTATAACTTTGTATCACTTAAATCCAAAGTGTAGTCCTTCCAGGATTGATACCCTACGGGACCATTAATTTGGAATATTGTAGGTGCATCATTTTTTTCAACCTCAGCTTTTAAAGTTGATTCATAAGTACCAGCTGCTGCTGTTTCAACCTTAACCTTAACTCCAGTTTCTTCTTCATACTTCTCAGCAATTTCCTTATATATCTCAGCAATTTCCGGTTTAAAGTTTAAGAAATATATCTCCTTAGCTCCATCACCTTTCCCGTCACCTGAGGGACTTGAGCATCCTGCCGCTACTGTTGCCATTAAAGCAGCAGACATAACTAAAGCAAGTATTTTTTTCATAATACAACCTCTCCTTAAAGATATTTTTCATCAAAATGATACTTATAAGGAATCGAACAAACAACTTCCGAAACCGTTATCGGTATCGTTTTCGATGCTTCTGTTTTAATGTTATCATAGACTGTAATTGGTTTCAACATTTATTTTATTAATTTTTTATTATTAATTAGTCCTATATTTATATATGCTGAATATAGACCTTCCATAAAGAAAACATTAATATCATTGATATTATTTAGCTTTTTTGATAGAATCTTTTTATATTAACGGTATCTTAATCAGATATTAAGGGTTGAGGTAAATAATCATTTGGAGGAACAGAATGGAAAACAATAAAAGAAATATACTAATCGATGAACAAACTATAAAAACTCAAATAAAAAAAGTAGCAGATCAAATTACAAAGGATTATAAAGATAAAAATCTCTATGTACTTTCACTTCTCCGAGGAAGCTTTATTTTCACTGCTGATTTAGTTAGGGAAATCGATTTAAAGACTAAGATAGGCTTCATGACTACCTCCAGTTATGGACATAATGAAGAAAGTACCGGTGTTGTTAAGGTAGTTAATGATTTACCTGACGATATAACTGGTTATGATGTTTTAGTTGTTGATGATATTGTAGATTCAGGGGTAACAATGGATTTTGTACTAAACTATGTAAAAGAAAAGGGAGCTGAGTCTGTTAAGTCCTGTGTCCTTCTTGATAAGCCATCCAGAAGAAAGCTAGAGCTTAAACCTGATTATAGCTGCTTTGAAATTGAAGATGTATTTGTTGTTGGCTACGGTCTGAATTATGGTGATTATTACAGAAATGTTCCATATGTTTTCAACTGGGAAGAATAGCTCCGGATATCCGGGGCTATTTTAATTCACCCTTTTCTACTTCTAATACTGTTCTTGGAATCTTGCCTATAATAATTGTATCTGTTACAGGTATCTCATAGGAGTATTTAACCTCGCTATTTTTAAAAGGCATTATTAGCTTCATATTTACTATCATATTTAGAAAAATTCTATGGCGTGTTTGATTGATTCCTGCGCTTTCAAAGACGGAGTCATAAGAAGTACTAATATATTCAATAGGCTCCATTCTCACGGTAATTTTAGGTCCCAAATTAGCTAACAGGTTATTTTTGCTTATGTAACCTAAAGGAAATTTTATACCTAAGCTTCCTTCTTCTTGAAGCTCTTTTTGAGAGCTTAGAGCTATCTCCGCTGCCAGTCTATTCATCCTCATGGTGTTACTTTTCACTAGGGTTATATACCCTTCTTGATTCTTTTCAACTTTAATAAGCTCGTTATAATCAAAGCTTTCATTAAAAAACAAAAGTGCATTCCTATTAAGAATTTCACCAGCCTTGGCTTTCATCTTCCCTTCAGCTACAACCATTATATTAGGCATTAATATAACATCTAAAGCATAAATAAATAATGACAGGATTAAAAATAATATTGAAAATCCGAAGAATAATTTAAGAATTACTTTATCTTTTTTCCTTATATACATATTGCCCCCATATCTGTAAGTTAATAGTGTATTCATATAATTATTATGCTATAATGAATTGTATTATTTATAATCCTAAATTTCTTTTTTTGTTTCATCACAGACTAATACAAGGAGGAAAACATGGGAGAGAAGAAAAAGAAAAAAAAGAAAAAGGCAAAAAAGGCCGGTAAAATATTTAAAATAATTTCATTAACTATATTATTCTTAGTGTTAACTGCTGCTATAGGCGGGGGGGCTTATATATACGCAGTAATTCAGGGAGCTCCTGAAATAAATGTACAGGATATACTGGATTTAGATCAGGTGTCCATGGTATATGATGATAAGGGAGAATATATGGATAATGTTCCCACAGAGTTTAGGAGATATTCCGTATCTATCGATAATATCCCTAAGCAGCTTCAGGATGCTTTCATAAGTATAGAGGATGAGAGATTTGAAAGCCATAATGGAATAGATCCAAGAAGAATAGCAGGTGCTATTTATACTGACATAATTAAAATCCTTAAGGGTGAGAGAGGCTTTCATGGAGCTTCAACTATAACTCAACAGCTTCTCAAAAATACTATTCTAAGCAATGAAGTTAGATTATCAAGAAAGGTAACAGAAATATACATGGCTATACAGCTGGAGGATAAGCTTACAAAAAATCAGATTTTAGAAGCTTATTTAAACACCATTCCTATTGGTGGACCCACTTATGGTGTCGAAGCAGCTGCAGAGTATTATTTTAATAAAAGCATCACAGAGCTTACTCTCTCTGAGTCTGCTTATCTTGCCGGTGCCACTCAAGACCCCACTGGTTATAATGCTTTCATGGATTCTAATATCCAGGATCCATCAAGATATATTAATAGAACAAAAACAGTTCTCGGCAAAATGTTGGAGCTTCAAAAAATAAGTAACGAGGATTATAATAATGCCATTGCAGAAATCGATGCGGGCGCTCTCCAGGCAACCTTTGCACAAACCATTGAAATTAGGCAATCTGCGAAAAACAAGCTTAACTTTGAGTGGTTTACAAGACCTGTTATTGATCAGGTAAAGAAAGCCTTGATAGATAAATACAAATACACTGAAGCTGAAGCCGCAAACCTCTTGAACAATGGTGGCTTAAAGATATACAGCACCATGAGCAGAGAGCTACAGAACCACACTCAAGATGTATTAAATAATGACCCTACTTTGGTTAGTATTTCTAAACCAGATGAAAATGGTATAATTCAGCCACAAGCTTCTGCAGTAATAATGGACTATAAAACTGGTCAGGTGAAGGCAATGGTAGGAGGAAGAGGAGATCAACCGGCCCTATCCTATAACAGAGCCTATGATCATACTCACTATGGAAGATCACCAGGATCAACCCTAAAGCCTATTACGGTGTATGCAGCTGCCATAGACAGTAAATCTGCCACCACAGGTACAGTTTTTGAGGATTCCCCGTTACATGGTAGCCTTCTGTCAGAATATGGTGGTCAAGTAAAAAATTCACCAAATGTATATAGCGGTTATATTAATATGAGGGATGCCGTTAGACGTTCTGTTAATATATACGCAATCAAGATGGTAGAAAAAATAGGCAAGCCTATTAGTGCTGCTTATGCTGAGAAATTTGGAATAAATATGGGTGGAGAAGAATTTCTTGCACCTTTAGGATTAGGTGAATTCAAAACTGGTACCACCACCTATCAAATGGCAGCTGCTTATGGCCCATTTGGTAACAGTGGAATATATAATGATCCAATATTGTTTACTAAGGTTGAAGATAAGAACGGTAATGTTATTCTAGAAAGCTCTTTAACTCAGAGAGAGGTACTATCTCCTCAGGCTGCTTTCATAACCTACGATCTCCTAAAAGGTCCTTTATCATATACTGCTACTAAAGCAAAATTAGGCTCCATGCCTGCAGCAGGTAAAACTGGTACATCTTCAAACACTAAGGATTTATGGTTTTCAGGTTTAACCCCCCATTACTCTGCTTCAGTATGGGTAGGTAAGGATACCTATGAACCGAAGGATAATTTAGATGGCAAGTTCAGAAGTAATGATTCTGCTTCTCTCTGGTCTAAAATAATGATAAAAGCTATTGAAGGCTTATCTACAGCTGATATACCTATGCC
>JAEXSY010000540.1 GCA_023440105.1 Bacillota bacterium | reverse complement strand
GTTTTCCCCTGGTCAATTTGATCCGTAGCAGAGCTGTAGTTCGTTGAAATGATTGGCTTACATAATACCTTTGCTTCATCTAAAACCATGGATTTCCCCTCATAGCGAGAGGTTTGTACTACTATATCAGCCTGACTAATATAAGAATAAGGATTACTTTTAACTCCCAACAAAAAAACGAAGTCCTGCAAACTATTAATAGAAATAAGCTCTAAAAGTTCTTGGCGAAGTCTTCCTTCTCCCAGTATAAACCACTTGTATTTTACTCCTCTGTTTCTTAATATAGCTGCAGCCTTTATAGCAATATCAAAGCCTTTCACCTCTACAAGCCTCCCAATGGATAGTAGAATTTGATGACCTTCCTCCTTAGCAGGGATAATTTCCTTAGGGACTACCTCCTTTGCTAACCTTTTAATAAGTACCGGAGAATTAATATTATACAGAAGATTTATCTTATCCTTTAGGAAAGTAAAATTCTTAAGAAGAGCTTCCTTGCAGCTCTCTGATATGGTTATAATTTCATCCCCACGGCTAAAATAGCGGTAATCAAAATCAATATCTCCATTAATCTTACTATAATCCGTATGAATCCAAAGAAGCTTTCTCTCTGCAGTAACCTTATCAATGACAAAATAATTAGGTATTCCCTGTAAATACCCTGCCGCTATATCATATTCCCCTTTAAGGCTTTCCAAGGATTTTTTCCAAACCTTATCCCATAAAAGCTGATCTTTGTTATAAGAACTTTTAGCCTTCTTTTCATAAAATAGCTTATAAAGCATCCTATAAAAAAATCCCCTTAAGGAAAAATTATTCATCATCTCTCTAAAGGAGCCTGTACTTAAGAATTTCACCATCTTGGGTGTTTCAATTAGCCTTATTTGTTCCGGTAGCTGATTTAAAAACTCTCCCTCTCTCTCAAAGAGAAACAGCTCTACATCATAATATCCATAATCCAGCTCCCATAATAGATTTATAAGGCTTCTCTCCGCTCCCCCAGCACTTAAAGACCATAGGACAAAGAGAATCTTTCTCTTATTATTCATATTTATCAGCCCTTCTCTTCATTCAATTTCTTAAAAGCCATCTCTTTATTGTCTTATCAGTGACTTCCTCTTTATCCTTCCATGATACTTCTTTCTTATCCGCTCCTTCATAAAGCATAATAATAGCCATGAGCAAATAAGGGTAGGTCCCTTCCTGATAAAATACAGTTACCGTTTGTATAAAAATAAATAATACTATAAACGGGATAGTATTCACAAAAACTATCCGTCCCTTGCAGCCTTTTCTTTTATATTCTCTTGCCCCTACGAAGAACATCAGCCCAAAAGCAATAGTTCCAAATAATCCCCAGGAGATAACTAGCTCAATGATAGAATTATGTGGTCTAATAGTAAAGTGTACCAAATAAGAGCTGAGGCCTTCCCCCAAAAACAAAGATCGTACATTATCTTTTAAATAATTCAGATACTCACCATAGATTACAGATCTACCTGTAGTAAGCTGCTCTAAGGATGCCGCTGAGGTAAACCGGAGTAGAAGATTGTTAAAGATTATAACTAAGTAGTTTATTTTACTTAAGACCAAAAAGGCTATAACCATGAAGGAGGCTCCTATGAGCATTTTTTTTATGCTTCCTAAAGCAGTCATTACAAAGAAAAAAAGTGCTATTGCTGCGGTAATAATATAGGTTTTTGAAAGGGTCATAATCCCTGCAATAAAAATAATAATTAAAAATAAGGAATATAGGATTGCTCTTACACCTTTAAGCTTCTTTGAAATAAGACGGCTGGCAATCACCGCTGCAGTAAAAATGTTATAAAGCCCATAGGTGTTAGCATCCAGCTCTCCCATACCCCCGGTCCTGTTGGAATCACCTATTACTGTATTTATATTTATTAGGATGAAGCATAGAGAGTAGATGAAAGCCCCTAGGGTAAGGTATTTTATTGCTGTGGAAGATTCAAATCCTTCAGGCGTTTCGAAAAGGTGAAGAATCGTAAGAAAGATTATAAGAATCACCTTTATAAAGTTCAAAGAAGGAATCTGATTATAAAAGAGCAGATATATATAATCTAAAATAGTTAAGGTAAGTAAAACCATTACAGGAAAAATAGGAATAATAACCTTATTGAATACCAGCCTCTTTACTAGAAGCATAAGAATTATTATATTAAATAATGGAAAGCTTCCAACCACTATAAAAAGATACATAGGTGCCATAAAGAACAGGGTGTAGGTTAACTGATTTATATCAGAAATTATACAGATTAGAGAAAGTCCCAAAAAAGCCAGAGAGGAAAGGGAAACCCTCCCCTGAAGTTTACCTATAATATAAAGTCCTGTGAATATAAATAGGAGTAAAAAATGAAAAGAATCTTTTAAGGTAAGACATTTCTTTCTCACAGTCTTTAGCTCGTTCATAGTCTTTAGCTCGTTCATAGTCTTTAGCTCTTTCAGTGCCAAATACATATTCATCTCACTCCTCTCAATCAAAGCTGTACTGCTTCTATTATTGTACTGGCAGCCTCAAATACCCTCCTAGTTTATAATCAAAATCAATAGGATGGAATTTTTCCATTCCAGAACCGTGAAAGAATGTACATTCTCCAAAGAAAACCCTACCCTCCTCAACGTAGAAATCTACTCTCACATGAGGAAAACCCTCCGATAAAATTTTGGCATACATAATTAATTCATCAAGATGCTTAGGCTTTTCTAATAGTTTTCTATTATTCAAAAGGATTCCATCTGTAGCTACATATCTCCAGTCTAAATCAAAGAATTCGTATCTAATAGTGTTTTTCCCCCTATCACTTACTACATATATATACTTAGGCTTCCCATCAAAGCAAAAAACCTTATAGTCAACAAGCTCCCCTCCCGTAGGATTCTCTATTAATCTCTCTACTATAATCCTCGGTTTTATCTCTTTGTACATCCATTCATAGGAATAAAAAAATTGACTTCTCCCAAGCCATTTTTTAATCTTTTTTCTTTCTTTTTCCCAGTTTAAACTCCCCTTATTTCTGCATATTATATTCTGTCCTGAGCCATGAGTAACTTTTAAAACAAACTTTTCAGGAAGCTCTAGATAATTTATTTCATCTACATCCTCAAAAACATAGTACAATTCATTCAGTAAATGTCCCAGCCCCTTTTCCTTTAGGTATCCTCTTACCTCATATTTATCAGCACAGATTACAGCTTTAGGATCCCTCCAGTACAGCTTTAACCACTGGAGTTTTTCACAGTAGGTTTTAGGATTTTTAATATTAAGGGAATAACCGGTACGGATCCTAAATTCTATTCTCAGTATTGTCTCTGGCGATATATGAAATAACCTATACCTTATATGCTGTAGGGCTTTTTGTATAATCATAGGCAGCTTCATTTAACCCCTCCTTTAACAATAGAAGCTTTAAACAATCAATTCTCAAGATACTTCAGAAGCCTTCTATAGCTTTCCTCCGATGAATAATTTTCTAAAATACTTCTTCTAGCTTTTCTTCCCATTTCAATAGAATACTCTTTTTTGCTTATAGTATCCTGTAACGCTTTAGCTAGTGCTGCTTCCTCCATTACAGGAACCAAATAACCATTAATGCCATTCTCAATTAAATCAGCAGGTCCTGTAGGACAGTCCGTTGAAATACATGGGAGCCCCACAGCCATAGCCTCCATAAGAGCGTTAGGCATTCCCTCTCCGTTAGAGGTAAGTACAAAAATATCAGAAGCTATAAGTGCCTCCGCCACCTCTGAGGTTTTACCACAAAGAATAGCTCTATCTTCTATATCCTTAGAAGCAATTAACTTTTGTAGCTCCTCTCTCTGGGAACCCTCACCGTATATTCTCAGCATCAGTTGAGGATAATCCTTAGATACCATAGAAAAGGCATTAATCAGCATTGGATAATTCTTTTGCTCCTCCAGCCTCCCCACGGAGACAATATTAAACAACCCTTGTCCATTGAAACTTTTTTCCATTTCAACAAACTCTCTAGCTACAGGGTTTGGAAATACTGCTATATATCTTCTCATCCACCGCGGAAAATAGATTCTTTGAGTTTCATTTTGAACAATACAGCCTTTTGCTAAAAACACCGATAGGTTTCTTATATAGCGAAAAAAACTAGTTTCCGGGGAATACCCAGGATAAATCCTTATAGTTTCAATAATCCTTGCTCTCATGAAGAGAGTAGCTGCGGTGGTCATAATCCCAACATAAGTTATAAAAGGCAGAATAATATCTGGATTAATTTCTTTTATTTTTCTCCTTAGCTCCAGAAGCTTTCTTACTTTGGATTTACTATTATATTGACTTTTACTACTCCACAAAGAATGAAGCTTTACCTTATCATTTAACTCATATTCCTTATCTGTTCTATAAAACACTAGAAAGTGAATATCGGCTCCTAAATTACTCAAACCACTGGACCAAAGGGCAGCTACCTTTTCTGCACCACCACCAGATAAATAGGGTGCTATAAATAATATTCTTTTCATTCTAACTCATCCTATCTATAGTATTTTCCTCATTGCTCTTTGGAAGGTTAAGATACTGACCCAGCTGATAATCAAAATCTCTAGGCTTAAAGGGTCCACTCCCTGAGGAATGAAAGAAGGTACACTCACCGAATATTATCCTTCCCTCCTCTATATAGAAATCTACTCTCATATGAGGGAAGCCCTGTGATATGATCCTTGAATATTCCAAAAGCTCCTCCAGTTCCTTTGGCCTTTTCATCAGCTTTTTATTATTAGGATAATTATTCTCTACAGCTATATGATTCCAATCCAGATCATAGAAGTCAAATCTAGTGGTGTTTTCTCCTCTGTCTGTTACCACGTATAGGCATTTCGGTTCTCCATGAAAACAGAAAACCTTATAATCAACAGGAGCCTTTCCATCAGAGGTTTCTATTAGCCTTTCTAATATAATCCTGGGTCTTATTTCCTTATACATCCACTCGTAAGAATAAAAAAACTGATTTCTCTTAAGCCATTTTCTCAGCTTTTTTCTTTCCTTCTCCCAGTTCAATTCTCTCTTATCTCTACAGATTATATTTTGTCCACAGCCATGAGTAGTTTTTAAAATAAACTTCTCTGGAAGCTCTTCAAAATTTATATCATTCACATCTTCAAAGACTAAGTATAATTCATTAAGTAAATGCTTTAATCCCTTTTTCTCCAAATACTCCCTCACCTCATATTTATCTGCACAGATTATCGCATTAGGATCCCTCCAATAT
>JAEXSY010000536.1 GCA_023440105.1 Bacillota bacterium | reverse complement strand
TTCTTATAATGCAGACCTCTAAGACCAAGAACCTTTGCAAAAGAAAAAGCAACTGCTGCCTTGAAAGACACTACAACATTTATTCCTTCAAAACAATTAATAAGTGTAGACGCTGTCTCAATTAGCTCTTCATCAATCCTTTTTTTAATTTCCTCTACAGAAATATTGAGGACTATAGCTAGTTCATTAAGATTAATAACATCCTCAGGATTATTCGCTGTGGACAGACATATATTCTTTATTCCCAGCTTATGTGTTAGATAGCTTATAGCTCTATCTTTTTCCTCTTTGGGATTTACTAATAGCGTATATGGATTTAAGCAGTAGCTTTCAACATTTCCTCCTTGGATAATTTCTCTCATAAGAGAAAGCTCCTCTGGATTCTTAGAAGAAGAAACAATAATATAGTTACCCATATTCCTTTGATGCTCCATTGCACGAGAATATATAGCCTCTATAAGATCAAAATCCCCAACGAATATATTCTCCTTTAGAGATATATCATACTCCTTTATAAGCTCAAGGATATCTCGCTTACACTGACAATCAAATATAATTCCCTGCCCTTTCTTATAGTTAGAATTGATAGTACTACCTTTACTTATTAATACTATCTCTTCCTTCTTCCAAATCCCCTTCATATATTCCGGCAGATAAAGATAATCATTTCCTTCACCCTTTGAGGATAAAAAGATAATATAGCCGCCTAATACAGAGACCCCTCTACTTCTATCTCCCATGAAGAAAATCACTTTTTCCTTTTCACCTTTAATATTTTTAATATCTTCTATGATTTTAGGAGAACTGAATAATTCTTTGCCTGAGTATATTATCCTTACATCATCTAAAGTCTTCTCTAGGATACTCATATCTTTATCTAAAAATCTAAGAATAAAATCATAATTATCGTACTCTTTATTAACTGTATTTACATCAATTCTACACCTTAAGCCTAATTCATTAATTTTTCTAGCTGTGTCTACCATGTCATAATGATTATTAAAGTATATTCCTATCGTCATCTTTCCCTCCTAGTTCTCTTAAGGATAAGTATGTATTTATACAATATACTAAGGAAACAATCAGAAAATGAATAATATTATTATTATAAGATTGTTAATTAACTAAAAAAGGATATCCTTCTATGGAAGAAGAACATCCTATCTATACTATTTTATTTTTTTCCCGTAGTACCGAAGCCTCCACGATCAGACTCTTCAAGCTCTTCACACTCAATAAAGTTAATCTTAGGCTGATTTTTCATTATTCTAAACTGACATATACGATCATTAATCTCAATTTTAGTATCCCTAAGGGCATACACAGGAACATACCACTGATCATTGGTACCAGAGTAAGAATTATCGATTACTCCTTGAGAATTAGTTTGAATTATCCCAAAGTTTTTAAAGGTAGAGCTTCTAGGGACCACATGAGCCTCATAGCCTTCAGGTAAAGCCATGGCAACACCTAAAGGAATTAGCTTATACTCTCCCTTTTTTAGTACAACAGTCTCCGAAGCTCTTAAGTCAATCCAATCGGACTTTCCATCTATGTATCTAAGTCTTTCAATCTCATCTGAAAAATATTTAATTCTTATGTTCTCCAATCTTGCTTCTCCCTTTCTCCGTAAATTTCCCAGGTATTCATTATTAAACCCCAAAAATTATTTTAAAAAAACAGGAAGGATTTCTCCTTCCCAAATATTTTACCACCAACAGCCGCATAAGAATAGTAATAAAATTATAATTAGCAGGTTATCATCTATTATATTATTATCGCAGTGATGAGGTGGCCTTGGCTTTCTTTCCCTTAATCTATTGATAACAGCAATCTCCTCTACTACATCTCCTGAAGAAATTCTTACTCTAGAGCTTGGTTTATATATAGGAGATAGATAATTTCTTTCATCAACTTCAGCTACTACATGGTATATTCCTCTTTCAAGCCCCTGAAAGGTAAGCTCACCACAGCGATCTGTCCTGCCTTCTCTAATAGGTTTCCTGCAGCCTTCTCTAAAAAGTAATATCCTGATATTAGGTTGAGGAGTTAAAGTATCTCTAACCCATAAAAATGAAAAAACTCTGATAGATCCATTAAAAAAACAGTTGCTTGTTGTCTTTACTTCATTTAGTTCCTCTATGTCAAAGTTCATCTCTTTCACCTCCGTAGTTCTACTATATAATATGAGAATATGGAGGCTATGTTACAATAAAAACTAAAGAGAGCTATATCTCTTCAATTAGTCATAGCTCTCTTTTAAACATAATTATGCTATTTTAATTTAAATATCTTAAAGGTCATGGGCTTCATAATAATTTCACCGCTATCATCACCTATTACTTCCTTAGTTAACAGTTCCTCCTGAAGGGCGTAGTCAGTAGTTAGTCGCTCCTCTTCTTGTGAATTATTTATAACTATAAGGAGTCTTTCCTCTTGATACTCTCTTATAAAGGAAAGGACCATATCCCTAGCCTCTACCCTCTTAAGCTCTCCATGTATCAATGCTTTATGCTCTTTTCTCAGGCGATTAAGCTCTTTATAGAAGGAAAGAATACTCTTGTCCTGTTTATCCTCATCCCACACCATGCATCTTCTGGAGTAAGGATCATTTGTACCTTTCATGCCCACTTCAGTTCCATAATAAATATAAGGAATACCAATATATGTATACTGAAGAGCTGCAGCTAGCATCAAGCTTTCCTTTCGCCCCATGCTTTCTGTAATAAATCTAGGGGTGTCATGACTATCGATAAGATTTAGAAGCTGTTTATTTATCTTCTCAGGATATAGACTTCTATAGTTTTCTAGTATATCAATCGCCTTATCTGCTGTGATATTTCTTTTGGCAAAGAACTCCAGGCATACATCTCTAAAAGGATAGTTCATTATACTATCTAACTGTTCCCCTCTTAAAAAGGAAGCCCCTTCATGCTGTATCTCACCTATAATAAAAGCATCCTTATATACCTTCTTTACTCCTTCTCTGAAGGCTCTTAAGAACTTATGGTCTATCTCATCGCAAACATCCAATCGCCAGCCATCAATACCTATTTCCTTTATCCAATACTTACCTACCTCTACAAAGTAATCCATCACCTCAGGATTCTTTGTATTGAGCTTAGGCATATAGCCATGTCTTATACCAAAGGTAGTATAGTTAGGATCTTCTATATTTACAGGAAAGCTATCTATGAAGTACCAATCCTTATATCTTGATTTTTCTCCTTTTTCGCAAACATCTTGAAAAGCAAAAAAATCAGAGCCACTATGATTAAATACCCCATCAAAGATTATCTTTATTCCCATATCATGTGCCATATCAACCATTTTCTTTGCAGTTTTCTCATCGCCAAAATATGGGTCTATCTTATAATAATCCTTGGTATTATATTTGTGATTTGAGGTTGAAGCAAAAATAGGAGTAAAATATAATATATCTACACCCAGGTCCTTAAAATAGCCCAGCTTATCTATAACTCCCTGTAAATCTCCTCCAAACATTGTGGTCGTTGAAACCTCTTCTCCCCAGGGGAGTGTTCCTTCAGGGTCGTTTTTCTTATTACCGTTAAAAAATCTGTCGGGGAATATCTGATAAACAACTCCCTCCTGAGCCCAAGAAACCTCCTCATATAAATCTCCTAAGGTTAAATAAGGGTAGTTAAAGGCTCCATCATTCCCAGGCTTTTTATCGGTAAAACCTCTTTCATAATAATAGCCTATCCTACCATCTTTGTCCTTAAGCTCAAAGAAATATCTATACCTGCGATCCTTCAAAGTGATGGTAGCTATATAAAAAGTAAATAATTCTGTTTCTATATATTTTTCCATAGAAGCTGTATTATAGGGTCCTTCACCATCATATCTGTCCTTATAATATATGTTAATGCTATCGATATCTCCTGAGGCAGCTCTTAATATAACTCGAAGATTATTCTCATCTATTCCATAAACAAAGGGTACATCTGTATTATGTAATATGGCATGAATATTCATAGTATCCTCCTTTAACTTTTTGTATATATGTAATTATAAATATATTTGAAAATTTTTCTATAAACATTTTGTAAAAGAATAATGGAGAGAGCAGGCTCTCCCCATTTTATTAATAAAACTATATAAAGACTCATTTCTTATAATCAAAGATTTAATTAAGAATTAGGTAATGCAAAAATACACGCTGACTTACTTTCAGCAATCCATTTGTCTTTTATAGCCATAATTTTTCCTTCTGGATATGCT
>JAEXSY010000532.1 GCA_023440105.1 Bacillota bacterium | reverse complement strand
CAATAAGCCTCAGCCATTTGAATCTTGCTCTGAATCTCTCTATAAGGCAAAATATCTGGGAGCTCTACTTCAACCACCTCTACCCCTGCCTTTTTAAGCTTTTCAACAGCATTCTGAAGGCTATCATACACATAATCAGCAACACAATCTTCAAAATAGCTATATGGAACTCCTACGATAAGCTTTTCTGAAGGCTCCTTAATTTTTGAAGTAAAATCCTCCATGGGAGAGTTAAGGCTGTATTGATAATCCTCATCATAGCCAGCTAAAATGTTCATAACAATAGCATTATCCTCAGCTGTCCTAGTTATAATACCTACCGAGTCATAATGGTAGCTATTAGGAAATATTCCTCTAGTGGTTACACGGCCTGTAGTTGGTCTCATACCTACAACCCCACAAAGAGCTGAAGGTGCTCTTACAGACCCACCTGTATCAGTACCTAGGGCAAATGGACAGAGCTTAGCTCCAACAGCAGCTGCAGAGCCTGAACTTGAACCTCCAGATATCTTAGTATTATCATAGGGGTTACGGCATGGTCCTGCACAGGAAACTTCACCGGTAGCTCCCAGAGCAAATTGCTGAGTATTGGCCTTTCCTAAAAGTATTGCTCCAGCGGTATGAAGCTTATCGATAACTGGTGCATTTTCATCTGGAATAAAATCCTTAAAAATTGGCGATCCCATGGTTGTCTTAATTCCTTTAGTATATATTAAATCCTTTGCACAATATGGTATACCATCTAAAATACTTAGAGGTCTCCCTAGTTTAAATCTCTCCTCGGAGGCTTTTGCCTGTTCTAGAGCCAATTCTTCAGTAATTGTAATAAAAGCATTTATCTTAGGCTGGTACTCATTTATTCTTTTTAAAAGATAAGTAGTAACCTCAAATGGTGACAAACTTTTGCTTCTGTAGAGCTCTGCTAGTTCCTTAATAGAATAATCTTGTATTTCTTTTTTATTGATCTCCATAATTGACACTCCTCACTAACAGCTTTTTATCTTAGTAAGCTGCAATTACTCTTATTGGTGCCCCATCAGCATTTTCTGTTCGGAGCTTAAGTGGAAGAGCATATATATCTACATTTTTTACAGGAACATTCCAAAGATTGGTCATATACTCTATCATTAAATGATCATATGGTAATAAGAAAAAATGACTAGGTGAATTTTCTGGAGTTGGCTTTGCTGGCGCATTATCTCCTCCAACCTTTTTGCAGTTAGGATCACGGTTAGCTAGGTCTGAATCCAGGTCAGCAATCCTTATTCCATAGTCCTGAGGAAAATCGAAGCCAACAACCTTTGGCTTTAAGCTCTTCAAATACTCAACAGCATGTCTTGTTAAGTAAGGTGCCTCTGTCCAAAACTCCTTAGTAGTGGAGCTATGTTGAACCCCCCAGGCAGTCTTAATTATTAAAAAATCTGTATTATCACAGCCTTCAAAGGCCTTCATAAGCCTTTGGGCATTTATTGCCTCATTAGGCTTAATATCAGAAATATCTAAAATAGATGCCTTACCTATTAGAAAGCTAAATAAGTTACATTCCTCTAATAGCTTTCCACTCTTGTTCATATGTTTGGGACAATCAATATGAGTAAAAGCATGTCCTATATTCATGAATTTTTCTATTTTAGTATTATTACTTTCATCAACCACCTCTCGTTCTTGAATAAAGCTTTGATATCTCCAGTGGTTTTCTAAAATAGGTTCAGTTAAATCTACATAAGTTTTCATTATACCATCTCCCTTCAAGCTCTATTATTAGTAGGCTATAACTACTCTAATTTTTTCTGTTGGAAGCTGCAAATTCACTAAATTTAATGTCATAGCATAAAGCTCTACAGTTTTAGTTTTGAACTTCCACATAAAATTAAGCCCTTCAATAACAGCAATACCAGCTTCTAAGAATATCTCCTTAACCTCCTTGTGGATAGGAAAATCAAAGGCAATATTTTTAGGAGAAAGACTTTTCAAGTAGGAAGCTGCCTCCATTGTTAAAATCGGTGCATTCACTGCATAGTCTCGGGAATAAAAATCATGACACAATCCCCAAGAGGTTTTTATAAGAATACTATGCTCTGGTTTTAAATCGCCAAGAGCATCTTTCAACATTTCCTCAGTTATAGCTTCATTAGCCTTCACAGATGAAATATCAATAACAGTTGCATTGTTAAGGATTACAGACTTGTTATAGTAAGTTTTATTATCAGAATTTTCAGAACAATAGGGGTATGTTATAGTAGTAAATCCTTCGCCAAGATTCATATAGTTTGCCGTTAAAGTAACGCCTCTTTTAACAAAATTTAAGTCTCTAAAATAGTCCCGATGCTGCCAATGGTTGTTAGTTATTGGTTCAGTTAAATCAACAAAGGTTTTAATCATTTTTTTCTCCTTTCATAAAGCATTTATTTTCTTAAAATAACCATTTAACGATAATAATCGACATATTTATCTATAATTTGATTATATGACTATAAAACAACAAAGTCAACAAATTGTTTAATTATCACGAATTATTCAACATTTTGTTTATAATATTATTCAACATTATCCATAAATTATATATTGAAAATACAAAACAACTAAATAAGCCAAGTTCCTCTAATACATCAATTGAAGAATATATAGCCATAAGGTCAGGGTAATTATAGATAATACAGTTGTAATTATTAACACCCTATTTACTAAGTACACATCCCAGCCCATCTCTACGGTGACAGTGTAGGAGTTTACAGCCGTAGGAGCTGCACAAAGAAGTAAAATTACAAAAGCCTCTACAAAGGTAAGTTTAAGAAAATAGATAATTGGTATAGCTAATAATGGCATAAAAACTATTTTTACTAAAACTGCTATAGTAATGAGTCCCTTTCTACCAGTATTGCCCTCAAGACTTAGAGAGCCTCCTAAAAGAACCATACATAATCCTGTGGCAGCTGATCCTAATGTCTTTATTGCAGATGAGATGAATATAGGTAATGGAACTGATAGCTTTGCCAGGATAAAACCCATAATTATTGCAAGTACTAAGGGACTTTTAAAAACTCCTAGGATTACCTCAAACACATTAAATTTTCCATCTTTCATGTTTCCGAATATCTCCATACCCAATATTGTTCCTATGTTTTGAAGAGGGAGTATTATTATCATTGCCACGGAATATACTCCTACCTCTTGAGAGGAAAGAAGACTACCAGCTATAGCTGTACCAAAC
>JAEXSY010000523.1 GCA_023440105.1 Bacillota bacterium | reverse complement strand
GCTTAGGGTTAATGATTTTTCACCGTCTAGGAATAATAATTTTTCTTTAGGAAGATATACCTCTCTCTGTGAGGATATGGAAAGTTTAATAAGAACCTTAGCTATAGAAAGTATCCCTTCTTCTCCTTTTCCGTTTTTGATATAATCCCTATCGTTAAAATAGGTTAAATAGCGGGAGGGAAAGGAAGATAGCTCCTTTTCTTCTGCTAAGCCTTGAATATCAGCTGTAGTATTACTATTCATATATACCTCAAATTGACTTATTTGTTAATTTATATGCTAGGAGTTTGTCTATATTTACTCTTAAGGAGAAAATATTCTATTTACCTTAATTAATCGTCACAAAGGTAAGAGTTATTAATATAATGCTATTAGAGATAGTCATAAAAAATCTTTTTACAACTAGGAGGAATATAAAGTGGGATACGAATATAAATATAAACCTTGCGGAACAGTAAAAGCTGAAACCTTAACTGTTAGTCCTGGAAGAAATATTGAGCCTAAGGGAATAACCGGCGTAACTGTTAAAGTACCAGTTGTACTTGCTGAAAAGGAAGTACAGATAGATGTAGAAGCTATAATAGATATAAAGGAAAAGTTCTCTGAAATTAAAAGAATTAAGAAAAATGTTGAGCTTGTTCAATGTAAGCTAATCCCTAATGCAGGAGAAAAGGACTGTGAGGGTAGACCTAGAACCGGTAAGCTGTTTATAAAAGGCTTCGTTGAAAAAAATATTGAATTTGCAACAATAGAAGAGTGTGAATATGCTGATGTAAAAAGAGGAGATATAAGGCATGCAACTGCTAAGGTTCCTTTCCAGACAGTGGCAGAAGTATGGTTTGAAACCCCACCTGAATTTAGATTCAGAAGCAGAGCAAAAGAGTTTGATTTTTTCCAAAGAGAAACAAAATGCAAGAATGATTGCGAAGAAACCCTAGGAAAGCTTCTCTGTGAGACTGGCTTTGAGGAAGAGATTTTCTTCATAGAAAGACCTTTCTGTGAACTAGTAAGTGCAAAAATCTTTGAACTTGACCAAATAAAAGAGGATTACTGTCCTAAGAAGAAAGATAAAGATGACGATTGCTACGATGACAAGGATAAGGAAAAGGAAGAAGAATTTAGTAAGATCATAGAAAAGATGATGATACTTCTTAAGGTTAAGGTTCTTCAAAATCAGCAGGTAGAAATTAAAAAAGACTAAGTAAAAGTAAAATTTTGAGCATAGGATATTCTCCTATGCTCTTTTTAAAATGCTATTCTTCTATGATAAAGCTATTGTTAGTTATAACAAAGTTATCCTTAAGACCAGAGGTTAAATAAATTTTCTTTTCTTTAGTTACAAATATTGCTTCTACATCTTCAATAGTTTCAATAAATTCAATGCCACCCTGAAGCCCTTTAGAAAATACAGAGGTGGAGAGAGCATCGCCATCAATAGATTTATCGCTTATGATGGTTACGCCCATGAGCTCATTATCATAGGGATAGCCGGTAAAAGGGTTTAAGAGATGGTGATATTTTTTTCCATCCTGTTCTAAAAATCTCTCATAGATACCGGAGGTAACCACAGATTTGTTTTCTACGGATACATAACCTATTATCTCGCCTCTTGTATCCTCAGGATTTTGAACACCAATCTTCCAGGGTCTCCCTTCGGGATTTTCACCAAGGGATAATATATTGCCACCAAGATCTATAAGGGCATTCTGAACACCATGGGACTTTAAAATTTCACCGATTACATCGGCGGTATATCCTTTGGCTATGCTCCCTAAATCCAGCATCATTCCTTCATCCTGAAGGAATACTGTCTGTTTCTCTTCGTCAAGTAGAACCCTATCATAGCCTATGAGGCTCATGGCAGTTTTAATTTCCTCTTCTGTAGGTACCTTTGCTTCCGGGAGCCCGATGCTCCAAAGCTTTACTAGTGGTCCTATGGTTATATCGAAGGTTCCCTCTGTTTCTTTGGAGTATTCTAATCCTTTTTTGATGTTTGTAAAGGAATCCTCTGATACCTTAACAGGATTTTTTCCTGCTGCTTCATTTACTTTATCAATTTCAGTGCCTTCTTCATTTATGCTCAGCTGAGCTTCAATAGCTTTCACTCTTTCAAAGGCTTCATCGATGATTTTCTGGTCTTTATGATCATATAGGGTTATAGATATAACTGTTCCCATATAAAACTCAGTAGCTGTTAGAGGTGAGCTCTCTTTGTCTTTTGAATCCTTGCTATCTCTATAGCTGCAGCCGGATAGAATCATCAAAGAGAGGAGAGAGGCTGAAACAACTTTCATCAAAATGCTTTTTTTGAACATGATATCCTCCTGTCAAATCATTAGTATGTAGGTATTATATTACAAATGCTTTTCCTTTACCATAAGGAGGGCTAAAACTTTAAAAAAAGACTTCAGGATATCCTAAAGTCTTTTTTTATATTTATTATTCAGCTGCTTGAGGAATAACTAAAGTAGTTGTATCACCTTTTGAAACTTTTTCAGTTATAAGCTTAGCAACCATTTCTTTGAAGCCATCAACGGAATGAGTAGCACCAGTTATGTTGTCAACCTTAGCTGGATCCTGCTTGTCTACTAAAGCCTTTTCAAGCTCAGGTAAATAAGTTTCAGGATTAGTGCCTGCTATTTCCTTCATCTTCTTGTTGTACTCAGCATTTTCTGACTTTCTTTCGTTCTTATCGTTAACATAGTCATAATCAACTTCAGCTATTTTTCCATCTTTAACGGTTAGCTCTACATAAGCCTTCCAACCATTTTTGTCAAGCTTATCATATTCTGCTCTATATTTACCATCAGTTAATTTAGCTTCTTCTTTTGGTGAAGGTTGAGCGATTACTAAAGTTGTTTCGTCACCCTTTTTGATCTTCTCATCTACAAGCTTAGCAACCATTTCTTTGTAACCATCAACGGAATGAGTAGCACCAGTGATGTTGTCAACCTTAGCTGGATCCTGCTTGTCCACTAAAGCCTTTTCAAGCTCAGGTAAATAAGTTTCAGGATTAGTGCCTGCTATTTCCTTCATCTTCTTGTTGTACTCAGCATTTTCGGATTTTCTTTCATCCTTGTCGTTAAGATAGTCATAATCAACTTCAGAGATTTTTCCATCTTTAACAGTAAGCTCTACGAAAGCCTTCCAACCGTTTTTGTCAATTTGATCATACTCTGCCCTATATTTTCCATCTTTATAATCAGAAGCAGGAGCAGCGTCCTTGTCATTACTTCCACATCCAGCTAGAATTGTTAAAGCTAAAACAGATGTTACAGCTAAACTTAAAATCTTGTTTCTTTTCATTTTTGTATCCCCCTTTTGTTATATAGTCGTTTTCACTAACTACATTTCAAATTATACAACGACTTTCTATAATCTGCATATTCGAATTCCTAATACAACATTAGATAAACTTATCACAAACCAACGTACCTTTGTATAATTATTAACTTAACAAACAAGTGTTTTCAAGGTTTCAGACTGAATCTTTATATTGAAAAAATGTTAATTTAAGGGTATAAATAATTATAGACAATATTTAACTTTCTATATATATTTAATATGGTAGTTTACTAGTTATATTATTGGCATGATAAAAATTAAGGAGTGATTTAGTTGGATAACAAACACATCGTTATACTGGGGGCAGGCTATGCAGGTGTCCATGCGGCGAAAAAGCTAGCTAAGAAATACAAAAAAAATGATAGTGTTGAAATTACACTTATTGATAAAAATCCCTTCCATACCCTGATGACTGAGCTTCATGAGGTAGCTGGAGGAAGAGTCCATCCTGAATCTGTTCAGGTAGAGCTTTCAAAGATTTTCCACAGAACCAAGGTAAGAGTTGTGGTTGATTATATCACTAAGGTAGATATTGAAACTCAGACAGTTACAACAAAAAACGATAGCTTTAAATATGATTATCTATTAATTGGTACAGGCTCTGAGCCAGCTTTCTTCGGGGTTCCTGGAGTTAAGGAAAATGGCTTTACCCTTTGGTCCTTCGAGGATGCCTTAAGACTTAGGAAGCATATTCAGGATACCTTTAACAAGGCATCTAAAGAAGTTGATCCTCAAAAGAGAAGAGACATGCTCTCCTTTGTGGTTGCTGGTTCAGGATTTACAGGTATTGAAATGGCCGGCGAGCTTTTAGAATGGAAGACAAAGCTTTCTAAGGATTATGGAATAGATAAGGGTGAGGTTTCCTTATATGTAGTAGAAGCTTTAGGTACTATCTTAAACATGTTAGATAGAAAGCAGGCAGACAAAGCTGAGAACTACATGATTAAGCATGGAGTAAAGGTATTAAAGAACTCACCAATTGTTGAGGTTAACCCTAAGGAAATAGTACTTAAGAGTGGAGAAAAGATTGCTACAGAAACATTAATTTGGACATGCGGTATACAGGCTAATGGACAAGTTGCTGAATATGGTTTAGATAGAGCAAGAGCTGGTAGATTGCAGACCAATGAATTTATGCAGGTAATTGGACATGAGAATGTATTTGCTGTAGGAGATTTAGCTTATTATGAGGAAGAGCCTGGCAAGGGTACACCTCAGATAGTAGAGGCAGCAGAGCAGACAGCTATGACCGCTGTAAATGCTATTGTTGCAGATATAGATAGTACTGAAAAGAAAGAATTTAAATCTAATTATCATGGCTTTATGGTTTCTGTTGGTGGAAGATACGGAGTAGCTGACCTTTCAGGTATAAAGCTATCTGGCTTCTTTGCTCTATTAATGAAGCATTTAGTAAATATGTATTACTTATTTGGAGTTAATGGGGTACATGCTGTATATCATTATCTTCAGCATGAATTCTTTACTATTGAAGATAAAAGATCAATTATGAGGGGACATTTATCCTCAAAGGGTAATAGATTGTGGCTTGTTCCACTCAGAATATATATTGGTGTCCTTTGGTTCCTAGAAGGCTTTGAAAAGCTCGTAGGTACTGCGAACTGGGAAGCAGCTAAGGGTCTTAAAAAGTTCATAGCAGGTATTGGTGAGGATAGCTGGATGCGTATGGGAAATGTAAAGATGCCATTCTCCTGGCTAACAGCAGATGGAGCATCAGGAGCCTCTGATGCAACTACTAGTGCTTCCCAGGCTGGAGAAGCTGTTACAGAATGGGCAACTCCTATAATCTCAAAGATGCCAAAGCTTTATGAAGGAATAATGGAAATCATGATTCCTAATGCTGAAATGGCTGTATGGTTTCAGAGGATGGTAGTTGTTCTTGAAATAGGTATGGGACTTGCTTTAATAGCAGGATTGTTCACCTTCTTAGCTAGTGCTGCTTCAGCCTTTATGGTGGTTAACTTTGTTCTGTCTGCTATGGCTGGCTGGGATATATTATGGTACTTCTTTGGATCTATAGCTCTTATGTGTGGAGCAGGTAGAACCTTTGGACTTGATTACTTTGTAATGCCATGGATCAATGATAAGGTCCGAGGCATATGGTATGGTGACAGAGTAGCTCCATACACTCAAAAGTAATATGGGAAGTAAAAACTAGACTAATGACTAAATATCCAGTATTCTATAGGTAAGCTTAATTAAATAAAAACAAAGGTGGAATTTACTGCATGAAGAAATTGGATATAATAATTATAGCTGTGCTTCTTGTAATATCCTTTATTCCAGAGATATTATTTGGGATCAAGTATTCAGCTGAAGCCAGTGAAACCTATGCAGAGATTACAATCGGTGGAAAGCCTTATAAAACTGTTTCTCTCTCAGGCAATGAGGGAGAGGACAGTTTTATTGTTCACACGGAACAGGGATTTAACGTGATTGAAATTAAGGGTGATTCCATAGCAATAATTGATGCTGATTGCAATGATAAGCTTTGCTTAGAGTTTGGACATATAACGAATTCAGGAGAATCTATAATATGCCTTCCCCATAAGCTAATGATAGAAATAAAAGGTAGTACAGATAGCAGCTCTCCGCTGGATTCTGTCGCATATTGAGGTGATAACCAATGAAAAATACAATTAAGTTAGTTTATATAGCTTTGTTGGTTGCTCAGGCATTAGTTCTCCATCTCTTTGAATCTATGATTCCAGTACCCTTTATTACCCCTGGGGCTAAACTGGGGCTATCTAATCTTATTACGGTAATTGCATTATATACATTGGAGAGAAAGAGGGATGCTTTTTTGGTGGTTACCCTCAGGATAATTCTATCTACTATGTTTGGTGGTAGCTTATCAACCTTAATGTATAGTATGGCCGGTGGTATTTTGAGCTTTGCGGCTATGGTAGTGATTAAGGAAACATTTAGGGATAAGGTAAGTATTATTGGAGTCAGCGCTAGTGGTGCTGTGTTCCACAATGTTGGGCAGCTGCTGGTAGCTGCAGGAATTCTTCACAATATATGGGTTACCCTATATCTGCCGATTTTATCTATTGCCGGTATAGGAACGGGTATATTTGTCGGTATAGCAGCCAATTATCTTACTAAGCACCTACAGAAAATACCTTACTTTTCTAAAATAAAAAGATAGAGGTTGATTTAATGGATAAAATGTGGCTTCAATATCCTGAGCTTAGATTAGAGATAGAAGCTGTAAAAAACATTATGAAGAAAAGTATCAAATGCAGAGATAAAAGAATTGAAGCATCCCTAGAGGAGCTTCTAAGTTCTAATGGTAAAATGCTTAGACCGGCTTTTACCCTAATTTCCTCTCATTTTGGTGATTATAATAAGGAGAAGGCAAGAGCATTGGCTGCAGTGATGGAGCTATTACATATGGCTACCCTTGTTCATGATGATATAGTGGATGATTCTAAGCTCCGGAGAGGGCAGGAGACTGTTCAATCAAAATATGGCAAGGATTATGCTGTTTACATTGGAGATTTTCTATTTTGTGTTTGTTTTAAGCTTCTGGCTGAGAATTCATCTTTAGAGGCTATAAAGATTGATGGAAGATCCATGTCTAGAATATGCATAGGAGAGGTAGAACAGCTTAATTCAAAGTTTAATTATAAAACTACAATAAAAGAATATTTGGCAAGGATATCAGGAAAGACAGCAGAGCTTTTTTCCTTGAGCTTATATCTAGGAGCTGCAGAGTCTGGATGTTCTTACAGAGATAGCAGAATCTTTTGGAATATAGGGCATAATATAGGAATGGCCTTTCAAATAATAGATGATATACTGGATTATTCAGGAAGTGATGAGTCAATAGGCAAGCCTGCCGCAAATGATTTGAGTCAGGGGATATTTACCCTTCCCTTAATATATGCTCTAAAAAATGATGATGGAACCATCCTGCAGCTGATAAAGAAGAGCAGTTACAATAAAGAAGATATAGATAATATTATTTCTTTAGTCCAGGAAAAGGGTGGAGTTAAAAAGGCTCAGGAGCTGGCAGCTAGATATACAGAAAAGGCTTTTAATTTAATTGAAAAGCTTCCTGAAAATCCATATAAGATAATTTTAAAAGAGGTTTCAAGTAAGCTTTTAATAAGAGAATATTAATAAGGAGAAGGTCACAAGACCTTCTCCTTAAATTATATTATATATTTTTTTGCATTCCCTTTTTACGTAATCAATAAAAGGTCTCATAAGTCTATAATTGTTTGGAGTATATATCAGATATATGCTGTAGTCTAGAGAGATGTTCTGTAGGGTTATCTCTTTTAATGTACCCTTAATCAAATCATCCATTATACATACTCTTGGCATAATTGATAATCCATAACCCTTTAAAACAGAGGATTTTGCTACGTCTATAGTATTTACTGTAAAGATAATATTTAAGGCTAATGGGTCTCTATAATCCTCTTGGGCAAGGTGCAGCCTTCTTTTTATATTAAACTGATCCTGCAAAAGGATAAGCGGGTAG
>JAEXSY010000500.1 GCA_023440105.1 Bacillota bacterium | reverse complement strand
TCTGCCCATCTAGAAGTAGAGTCGGCCATTATTGCTACAGAGTAACCCATATCTCTGAAATACTCAGCTATGGTTATTCCTGTATATATAGAAGCTTCTCTAGCTGCCACAGGCATATTAGAGGTATTTGCAATGAGAACTGTTCTTTTCATGAGAGATTCCCCAGTTTTAGGATCCTTAAGCTCAGGAAACTCATTAAGTACGTCTGTCATCTCATTTCCTCTTTCACCACAGCCAACATAAACTACTATTTCTGTATCTCCCCACTTGGCGATCTGATGCTGAACCACTGTCTTACCTGCTCCGAAAGGACCTGGCACGGAAGCAGCCCCGCCCTTTGCTACGGGGAAAAAGGTATCTATAACTCTCTGACCAGTAACCATAGCCTCTTCTGGTGTAAGCTTTCTCTTATAAGGTCTTCCTTTTCTTACGGGCCACTTCTGCATTAGAGTTACTTCTTTTATTCCATCAGCAGTCTCTACAGTACATACTGTTTCCTCTACGGTAAAGGAACCTGAATTAATTTCCTTAATAGTCCCCTGGATTCCATGAGGGATCATAATTTTTTGTGTTATGACAGAAGTTTCCTTCACTGTACCTATAATGGATCCTGGTACCACCTTATCACCAGTTTTTAATGACGCTTTAAACTCCCACTTTTTATCTCTATCTAAGGACTGTACTACAACACCCCTCTTTAAAAAGCTGCTATTAGCTGCCTCTAAATACTTATCTAAAGGTCTTTGAATTCCGTCAAACATACCCTCTATAAGTCCTGGCCCTAGCTCAACGCTTAAGGGTTCTCCTACGGTATAAACAGGGTCTCCTGGTCCCAGACCTGAGGTTTCTTCATATACCTGAATAGAGGCCCTATCGCCTCTCATTTCAATAATTTCACCGATTAGACCCTGCTCTCCAACCTTACATACATCATATATATTAGCTTCATCCATGTACTCTGCTACTACCAGAGGGCCTGAAACTTTAATTATTCTACCGGTTTTCAATTTCGTAACCATCCTTCCTAATTAAACTAGTGTACAATTAAGATTCCTAGCATAAAGTCTATTCTCCTAATATATTGACTCCTACGGCTTTTTCTACATTATCATTGATTTTTTGTAATCCTATATTTAGGCTACCTTGATTGCTTGGAATCAATATCACAGCTGGAAGCAACTGTCTATTATATCTTTCAATGGTATCTTCTAAATCCTTTGCCACCTGCTCTGTTACGAAGATAACACCATAACCAGTAAGAGCAAGTCTATCTATGGTTTTTCTAGCTTCTTCTATATCATAAACAGGAAATACTTCTATTCCTAAAGCTTTGAAGGCTAGGATAGAATTTTTGTCTCCAACAACACCAATCTTATACATAGCTATCACGCAGCCTTTCTCTTATGACCTCTGGAGGCACGTTATTCAGCTGTCCAACCATAATTATTCTTAATAATTTGATTTCATTTTCTTTAGCATATATATACCCTATAATAGGTTCTACACCAAAGGGTATAGTCTTCGCTCTTTTCATATATTCCATAATAAAATTCTCGATATTCTTCTCCAGTAGGGCTAAGGACTGATTGTTTATATAGTATTCAATTCCTTCTCTTACTATATTTACATAATCTGTAGAAGCTATTCTATTATGTATATTTTCTAAGGCTTCTCCAAAGAGTATATTAAGTTTATCCATCTTAATATTTCCACCTTCAATAAGGTTTTTAATCAAGAATTCTCTACCCCTGTCCAAAGCCTTTATTCTTAATAAAATCTTTATATTGGTTAAATCTATAAGAATACGAAGATATTTTTTTAAATACTCCTCATTTATCCTTTCAGAAATAAATAAGAGATTTTCAAAATAATATTTATCCAATATTATATCGATATTTTGTGGCTCCTTTGTCTCTTCAAAGTCTTCTAAAACTGCCACTATTGCCTTTCCCATATAATCATTTAAGGCTTTATAATCTTCACTCTCCAGGGCATCTTTAATGGTTTCAGCTTTCACTGTTCCTATAGGAAGCAGAAGTTCAGTAAAATCTTTATCAGAAAGTTTTGCCTTTAGCAGCACCTTTAAATTATGATAATCATATTTTAAAGCCATAAAATCCACAGGCTCTGTTCTAGTAATCATAGAATAAAGAGAATCATAGGTTTCCTTCAATCCCTGCCTTAACAAGGTATCATACTCTTCTGGCCTCTTTATTCTGTTAAGCAGTGAAGCATATTCAGTTTCCTGCAATACCTTAAGGCTATTAAAAGGAGTATCAGCATCGATCATCCTTTCTATCTTAGATTTATCTAAAAGCCTGGTTTCCATGACTCTGATCCTTGGGATTACCTGGTTAAATAGCATTTTATCCATAGGCTATCCCTCCTTATTCAAATAATATTTTTGCAATCTCGTATTCCAGCTCATCTCTCATACTATTTACAAGAGCTTCAAAAGTATTATTAATCTGAACTCCATTTCTTTCTAATATAAAGCCTCCACGAAAGCTGCCGGGTCTTTCACTAACAGAAATATTGCCACTTTTACCAGCCTTCTTTAACTGGAGATTGATTTTCTTTATCAATATTTCAATATCCAAAGTAGGGTTATTTGAAGAGGTATCCTTATCACTCTTTTCCTTTTCAGACTTTGATATAAAATCTTTACTAAGTATTAAGGTTTCATCTCCTGAAATATCCATTGACGCTATTTTGTTTATAAGATAATTTTCAAATTTATCTTTATCCATGGAGTTTAGCACAGTTATAGCTCTTTTAAATACTTCATCTATAACCTTTTGCTTTGCTGACAGCTTGTTATTTCTAACCTTCAGCTCTGCATTAGATATTATTCTTTCCTTCCTTGTGGCACTATCTCTTTTAGCTTTTTCTAGCTGCTGTTTTTCTATCTCTTTGGCTTCTGAAGTTCTATCATCAATTAGCTTCTGATTTTCTTCTCTCGCCGCTTCAAGGATTTCTTCAGCACTATTCTTTGCATCCTCAAGAATCCTGTTTTTTATATTTTCTAAATTTGACATTGAGTATACACCCCAAATCTTATATGTTTAGAACCATGAATAAGGAAGCAACAAAGCCTAATAATGCATAGGTCTCAACAAGAACTGCATAAATAACACCCTTCATAACGTCATTTGGCTTCTTGGCAAGAATTTGAACTCCGGCTGCAGCAACCTTTCCCTGGAATATTGCAGATCTCCATCCTGTTAATGCAATTGGCATAGCTGCTATTAAATATGCAAATCCAGTAGAAAGATCAGGAGTGCTCCCTCCTAAAATACCAACATTTAGAAGTATCATAAGAGTTATAACAAAGCCATAAAGTCCCTGCGTTCCAGGAAGGGCTACAAGAATAAAGGTTTTACCGAACTTTTCTGGCTCCTCAGTCATAAGACCTGCAGCAGCTTCACCAACTATTCCAATACCTCTTGCAGAGCCTATACCAGCTAGTCCAACTGATAAAAATGCTCCCAATAAAGCCATCACCAATCCACCATTTTCTTCTATTAACCATTGTAAAAAGTTCATTATTTTGACCTCCTAAATTATTTAGTTATTTTTATATATTCATCTGAAAGCTTATAAGGAGTAAACTTCTTTCCTCCACCTTCATAGAACTTATTAAAGAATTCAAGATATTGAAGTCTTGCAGCATGTACATAAGAACCTAGAGCATTAACAAGCAGATTAAATACATGAAATACTAAGAATAAAAGTGGCGCTAATATATAGCTAAAAGGAGATGGAATTAATGATATTACTAGATTAAAAGCATTGGCAATAAAGCCCGTTGCAAGACCTAATGCCATAAGTCTAGAATAAGAAACAATATCTCCTAAATAACTTGTTACTCCGTACACGCCATATATACCCCAGCCTATCTTTGCTCCAATAGAGGGATACTCTCTGCCTGCAGTAAGAAGAACTCCTACTAATCCTGCTCCTAACAATACTCCTCCTATTGTTCCAAGTCCTAATAAAAGCATAACAGCTCCAATGAGTATTGCATACCAGGTACCAACATCATAGATGGCATCCTTCCAATGACCACTCTTAATCAGCATATAACCCTTCATTCCAAGACCTACGAATATGTGAATAAATCCGAATATCACAGAAATTATTAAGATTTCTGTTATACTGTTAGGTGGATCTATTGCATATGGAATCTTTATTCCTAGATAAGATGGTAGCAAGTCTCCAAACCAGCTGCCATATATGGCTCCCCAGATAACCGTTGATAAGCCTGCATAAAGAAATAACTTATAGCTATTCTTTTTACTCTTGTCCTTCACCATTTTAACAGCTATTGCAGAAGCAATTACCATTAAAAGTCCATAACCGGCATCAGAAAGCATCATGCCAAAAAATATGACATAAAAAACTGATAGAATTGGAGTAGGATCCATTTCTTTATATAGAGGTAAACTATACATTTCTACAATACCTTCAAAAGCTGCGGAAAAACTGTTATTCCTTAATTTTATAGGAACTTGATCTTCTTCCATCTCTGTAGG
>JAEXSY010000480.1 GCA_023440105.1 Bacillota bacterium | reverse complement strand
TTATTACAGGTTAACAGAAGCCGGTGATAAGGGAAACTATGTTGCCTGGCAGTTTGCTTCTGAGGATAAAAAAACAGCTATACTAAATTATGTCCTCTTAAAATCTCAGTCCAATGCACCGGTTAATGTAGTAAGGTTAAAGGGTATAGACAGAAGGTCTAGCTATAAAGTACAGGTGCTGATAAGTAGTGGCGATACCCTAGGGATGAATAATAAAATGGAGGGAAAGATTTTTAGGGGAGAAGCTTTGATGAATGGAGGCTTTCCTATTCCAAGGCTTTATGGAGATTATGCTTCTATACAATTAGTCTTTGAAGGTATTTAATTATAACTGCCAGCTAGGAATCTAGCTGGCAGTTATAATTTCTTTGTAATTTACTAACTCATAGACTATAAAGGTTTAGCAGAAAAAACGATTATTATATTTGATTCGACATAATAAGCTAATGTATAATATGCTATATGTGAGTATTTTCTGAATTTTATTTCAAGGAGAATTATTTATTATGGTAAAGGCGAGTATTAGAGATGTTGCCAAAAGGGCAGGGGTTTCTATAACCACTGTTTCTAGAGCATTAAATGGTTATGCTGATGTTAGTGATGACACAAGGAAGAGGGTACAAGAAATTGCAGCAGAGCTTAATTATGCTCCTAACATAAATGCCAAGTCCCTTAGTGGAAAGTCAAATAGAGTTTTGGCTTTTTTGGTTTCAGGGCTTTATCCAAAGGATGATAGTGGCTTTGTTTTTGGTATTATGTGCGGCTTATATGAAATTGCCCTGAAAAATGATTGTGATTTTGTCCTCCTAACTACCAATGCAGTTAAACAGACGGAGCTTAACTATATACAGCTCTGCCGACAGAAAAACATAGAAGGCCTTATAATATCAGGACTTAAGGTAGATGATCCATATTATAAACAGCTGGTGGACAGCGAGATACCCTGTGTGGTTCTGGATTCCGATATTAAAGGTGAGTATGTGGTTTCTCTTTCCATTGACAATATAAGAGCTTCCTATGAGGCTATTAATTATCTAATAGATAGAGGACACAGGACTATTGCCATGATTAATGGAAAGGGTAGTGCAGTGGTGGCAGGGCAGCGCTATAAGGGTTATGAGAAGGCTCTTACAGAGGCAGGGATAAGTGTTAGAGAAGATATTGTGATTGATTGCGGCTTTAGCCAGGAGACTGCATATCAGGAGGCTTTAAAGCTAATTATTAAAAATCCTGAGATTACAGCCTTTTTCTGTGCTAGCGATATAATGGCCATAGGTGTATTAGAGGCCATTGAGAGTCTGGGTAAAAAGGTTCCAGAGGACTATTCCATAATTGGCTTTGATGATATACCAGCAGCCAGGTACATATGTGGAGGGCTCACCACAATAGCACAGTCTCCCTATACCATGGGAAAAAAAGGCGGGGAGGTACTTTTGAAAATGATTGAAGGAAGAAAGTATAATAGCAATATTCAGATTCCTTATGAATTTATAAACAGAAGTACTGTTAAGAATATATAGAAAATTGTCGAAATAAACATTTACAAGTCGAAAATAATATGTTATATTTATTATGCAAAAACGTTTTCGGAGGTGATGCTGTGAGAAGAGTAGATGGACTTATTAGAATAATTGCAGCCTTCATTGATTACATTATAGTATCTCTTCCGGTGTATATTGTGATGATTGAAATCTTAAAGATACCATACTCTCAGGGAGATGTATTACTGAAGCTATTATTGGCTGTTTATGGAACCCTCTTTATGGAGTATAGTAGCGGCGCTACCATAGGAAAAAGCTTGGGGTCCTGTAGAGTAAGGTCAAAGGATGGCACAAAGCCAACGCTCCTGGAGCTTGGTATGAGAGAGCTTATTAAGAGCTTATATTTTATTCCTTTTGTAGGCTGGGTATTGGCAATGATTAATGTTGTTCTTCTCTTTATAGGAGAAGGGTTAACCATTCATGACAGAATTGCAAGAACCCGAGTAGTATATGCTTGGGCTGAGGAGACGAAGGAAGAATTTTAGAATAAAAAGATAAGGGTAACTGCTGTGATTATCAGCAGTAAATTTATTGATTTATACCAAAACGTTTTGGAAACTATGGAAAAGGAGAGCATTATGAAAAGCTTAATGGATTACAGCAGGGCGGAAGAGTGGATAATAGCAGAGAATTCCTTTAACAGTGTGCTTTTAGGTAAGGGTGAGGCTGTTATGTCCCTTGGAAATGGTTATATGGGACTTCGGTCTGCTACGGAGGAAAGATATCTTAAGGAAACAAGAAATCTATTTGTAGCAGGAACCTTTAATAAGTTTGATGAGAGCGAGGTTACAGAGCTGCCTAATGGAGCAGACCTTATTTCAATAGAATTTTTTATAAATGGTGAGTATTTTACCTTAGAAAAAGGAAGCTATAGAGAATATACAAGAGAGCTAAATTTAAGAACTGGTGAGCTCCATAGACACTTTATCTGGACATCCCCTAAGGGAGAAGGAATTTCCTTTGACTTTTACAGGATAGTATCCTTAAAGGATCTTCATGTGATAGCTCAAAGGGTTGAGCTAAAATCTATCAATAAGGATTTAGACATAAAAATAGTATCTGGAATAGATGGACGGATGACTAATAGTGGTTCTCAACATTTCACAGACGGGGACAAGCGCTTTTATGACAAAAAATACATGCAGTTTGTCCAGAGTACCACAGAGAGCAATATTGATTTTGTTCATACCACTACCTTAAGCTTCTTTAAAGAAGATATGCCCTTTCAGCCAGAAAGCATGATATTTATGCAGAGAAGAAAGATTTTCAGCAGCTACAATGTAAAGGTTAAGGCTGGAGAGAAG
>JAEXSY010000468.1 GCA_023440105.1 Bacillota bacterium | reverse complement strand
CTCCTGGATATCTCAAAGGCATTAGATTTTCCCGGTACACCAATCAATAACCTATAAGTTGGTCTTAAGGTTTCTACATTAAACTCCACAGAAGCATTTTCCACACCGGGAGTTCTTAAAGCATATCCTTTCAATTCGCTATAATGGGTTGTAGATAGTATTTTTACTTTCTTTTCACGAAGGTATTCAAGTATAGCTACAGCTAAGGCAGCTCCTTCAGTGGGGTCTGTTCCAGCCCCAAGCTCATCCAGTAAAACCAAAGAGGATTCCTTAGCCTCTTCGATAATTTTAACTATATTGGTCATGTGAGAAGAAAAGGTTGATAGACTCTGCTCAATGCTTTGCTCATCACCAATATCAGCATATATTTCTGTAAAAAATCCAAGGGTTGAGTTTTTGCGAACGGGAACTAAAATTCCACTTAAGGCCATAAGATGTAGAAGGCCTACGGTTTTTAGGGTTACGGTCTTACCTCCTGTATTCGGTCCTGTTATTATAAGAGAATTAAAGTCTTTACCTAAATAGACATCGCTAGGAACTACAATACTTTGATCAATAAGAGGATGTCTTCCTTCGATAATATCCACATGACCCTTTTCACTGATAGAAGGTAGCTCACAATTTAACTCACTGGCAAACTTACCCTTTGCAAAAATAAAATCTAGTTCATAGATTACTTTTTCATTGTTTTTCACTACATCAATATTGTTATAAACAAGAGAAGAAAGCTCCTGCAGTATTTTCTCTATTTCAGCCTTTTCTTTAAGATGAAGCTCCTTGATTTCATTGTTTAGCTCCACAAGACTCATAGGCTCAACAAAGATTGTAGCCCCTGAGGAGCTCTGATCATGTATTAAACCAGGAACCTGGGATCTGTATTCCGCTCTTACTGGTAATACATATCTATCTCCTCTCATAGTATATAAGTTATCCTGAAGATACTTTGAATTACTTCTCATAAGCTGCAGTATTTTATCTCTGATGGAAGAGTTTTTTTCTCTTAAGCTTCTTCTTATACTATATAGCTGTGAGCTAGCATGGTCTGAAATTTCCTCTTCACTAATAATTGCTTTAAAGATTGAATCCTCCAAAGCTTTTAACGGAACAATGAGACCAGCTATATCCTCTAGGTTTTCAAAAGGGGTTTCATTTTCCTTTCTAGTCATAAAGCCTTGAAGGCTTCTTCCACACCGCATTACCTGAGCTATTCTTAAAAGCTGTTCAGGATTTAATATCCCTCCTTTTTCAGCTCTTATAACAGCCTCCTGTATATCATAAAGGCCTTCAAACGGTGGTGACCCTTTTTTAAATAAAATATTTAATGCCTCATAGCTCTCCTGAAGCTTTTGTCTCACCTCTTTAATATCCACAAAGGGTAATAAAGACATTATATTTTCCTTGGCCTTTGCTGTTATTGCATATTCCTTAATCTTTTCTTTGATTTTATTAAACTCTAAGACCCTCACTGCTTTATCATTCATATTCTCACCTCTTTACTCTACTCCCCTTTTATAGTGTCCACGGGTATAGGAATTATCATTATAATTTTTGTTCTTACCTAAGCAATTAAGAACCTCTAAGGTCTCTTCATAGCTTTCATCAGTAAACTCAACCCTTAAAGAACTTATACCCAATTCTCTAAGCTCAATTTCCTTATCTAAAAGGTTTAAAGGCACAGAATTTAATAATGAACATCTACAAAATCTATCAGTAATAATGGGAATTTCTTTATTAGTTCTATCTCTAAGATAAAATTCTCCTTTATCACATTCCCTGTGACAGTTTTTTTCAGAAGTTTTTCCTCCCGCTATACTACCTATTGGGCAGTATTCCATAATCATGGTCTCCAGCTTCCCATAGGCCATAATCATAGCAGGCATTGATGAAGCTTTTAATTGCTCTTCTATTTCCCTCTTATTGAGCTCCACACTTAATGTATAGCTACTTAATAAATCAGAATAAAAATCTACTCCATAAGAATTATAAATGTTTAGCTTATAATCCCCCAGAATATTAACCTTCTCATGAAAATACTTCATTATAGCTAAATTTGAAGTGAATATCCCTTGAGCTTTAATTAGATTATTCTCTAATACTTTAATAATATGGGGTAATTCCTCCTTTATTATATTTGGAGTCTTCAAATAAAAACACTTGCCTTTTAACAAAGCTAAATCTTCTTCTAAAATCCTATTTTTTCTACCAAATAAGTTTACTATAGCACCATTCTTACCGGAATCAAGAAAGGCCTTCAGCTGCTCTTTAGTATTTAGGGTGATGAGATAGGGCATTGACCTCATGTAATCACCTTTACTATCTCGAAGCTTTTCATCTTTAAAAGTATTATTGTTTATATATCTGCTACTTCTTCTATATCCTTCTGTTACACTGCTAGCTATTGTATCTAGTAATCTTCTTCTGCAATCATTAATTTCAGATATAGGAAGAAATCCTTCCTCATAGGTATCGCTTTCCACTTTAGTGAGATTGAAGGGCATGGTACCTATCTTGGCCAGGTTATCCTCTATTCTTTCTTTAGAAAGAGGCTTATTTTTTGCTTTCTCTACTCTTCCACCCTCTACAGAATAAGTTATTCCTTTATAATTTCCCTTAAGAACAAAATTATTGTCTATCTTAAAGGAATAAAACAACTGTAATTTACCATAAGGCTTTATTGGTGATAAATTAGAATACTTCTCCATAAGCTCATTGCTAAGGGTTTTAAAGAGCTTATCTCCTGGTTTATAATTTAGAGGGTATAATTTTACTTTATCTCCTGCTGATGCAGAGGATACACTCTCTCCATTAAGTATGATTTTTGATAAAGTAAAGCCTTTATCCTTAAAGCTTATACCGTCCTTTACACTTATCCTCTCTTGAAGAACTATTGATGAATCTTTATTTGCCTTACCTAAATATACTCCTGTATTTTTTGGAGACTCCGTAGCCATAAGCTCTATACCTGAATTCCCATAAAAAAACGCTTTATTAAAACCCTGTCTGTTAAATAGCTGTAGCAACTCTTTATTAGCTTCCTTTTTATTAAAGCTTCCTTTACTACCTTCTATGATATTCAATGCTTCTCTATAGTTTCTTACAACACCGGCCACATATTCTGGCTTTTTCATCCTACCTTCTATTTTTAATGAAGAGGTTCCAGTAGCAACTACATCCTGTAAATACTCTATAGTGCTTATATCTTTAGGACTTAAAAGGTAGCCTTCCTTCTCCTCACCGGTGTATTTATTTATAAGTGTGTAAGGCATTCTGCAGGCCTGAGCACATCTACCTCTATTACCACTTCTGCCACCAATAAGACTGCTCATAAGGCACTGCCCCGAGTAACTTATACACAGAGCCCCATGAATGAAAATTTCCGTCTCAATCCCTAGATCTTTAGAGATATATTCTATTTCCTTAAAAGATAGCTCTCTTGACAGCACAATCCTTTTAAAACCCTTTTCTTTTAATAGCTGCGCTCCTAGTCCATTATGAACCGTCATCTGTGTGGAGGCATGGATTTCGAAGTCAGGATATTCTTGCCTCAAATACTCAGCTATTCCAGGATCCTGTACTATTAAAGCATCTACACCAATTTTATATAAATCATCTATATATTTTTTTGCTTCAGCAATTTCATTATTCTTTATTAGAGTATTGAGAGTAATATATACCTTGACATCTCTAATATGAGCATAATCCACTGCCATCTTTATTCCTTCATTATCAAAATTTCCAGCATACGCTCTAGCGGAGAACTTATCTCCCCCTATATAAACTGCATCTGCACCAGCATTTATGGCCGCTAAAAAAGCCTCCATACTACCTGCTGGGGCTAGAAGCTCAATTTGTTTCATATTAGCATCTCTCCTATTCCACAAATATTATATACAAAGGCAAGCCCCTTCTACAAGGAGAATTTTATCGTCTCAGCATATGACTATTTGCTGAAAAAGAGCAAACAACAAATAAGAGCCAAGAGGCTCTTATTTGTTGTCATAATTAACTAATGCATTTTTGCTTTTTCTTTCCTTTGCCAGAGTAACTTGATTATCAATAAGCTTGCTTTGGAGGTCCATAATCTTATATTTAGAGGATTGAAGATTAAACTTAATTTCCTTATTCATTTCTTTCAGCTCATTATTTTCCTTTGCATACTTATTTATCGTATCCTTAAGTATATCAATTTCATCCCTAAGGGAAGCTATAAGCTCTTCTTTTTCTTGAAGCTCTTTTTCTGCTTCTACTGAATTAGTACGGTTTTGAAGCTCATCATTGTAGCTTTCTAACCGTTGAATATGCTTCTTTGAATCGGAAAGCTGGCTTTCGTATTCAATCTCTTTAATCTTTAAGCCCTCTAATTCTCCCTGAATATCTTTAAGTTTATCAACAGCCTTGAATAATTCATCAGTAATGTTAACAGCTGATAATACCGCGGCAGAGGTCATACTTAGCTTTTTATTATTCTCTGATAAACCTTTTATCTTCCTATCAGCATATATAGCAACCTTGTGTAGATATTCTTCGCTCTCTTCACCTTTAAGATTATATTCTAGACCATTTATTTTAACCGTAATAATATTCATTAAAGCACCCTCTTAACTTTTCAAAGTATTAATTATATTCTACCATAATTACTTAATTAATAAAACAGGCTTATCTCAATTGAGCTCCCATTTTATATTCTAGGGCTTTTAATATTTTATTATGGACTTTATTAACATCCTTTTCTTCTAAGGTTCTATTTTCTGCTCTATAAACTAATGAATAAGCAACGCTCTTCTTGCCTTCAGGAATTTGTTTTCCTTTATATACATCAAAGAGTTTTATTGATTCTAGAATATTTCCTCCCTGGCCTCTAATAG
>JAEXSY010000232.1 GCA_023440105.1 Bacillota bacterium | reverse complement strand
CATAACCAAAGATTCTATCAGGATACTTCCTCTGGGCCTCTGCCACGTAATCATTATCTATTTGTTCTGGTTGAGTGGTTACTACACAGCCATCAACTCCCGCCTTATCCAGCCACTCTATAAGAGTTTCTGTGGGAAATTTCACTCCTTTTCTAAAACCTAAATGGTTATGAGAATCTATAATCATTACCGTGCACCTCCTAACAGTTTCAAGGCATTTCCGGAGAATATTGCTTCTATAGCTTCTGCATCACTGGTTTCACCTAATATTTTTTTAATCTCTAAGTCATAATCTCCTAGAGGCATATCAGTGCCTAATAATATCTTTTCATAGCCGCAATCCTTAAGCTGTTTTTTGATATTCACTGCAAAGACCGTAGAGGTTTCAAGGTATAGATTAGGATTTCTAGAAGAAGCACCAATGCCAGCCTTTGCTTCGTACATCTGACCGCTATGAGCCATGATAAGATTTACCTTAGGAAAGGTTCTAGCCATCTCCTCGAACATATTAGGACTGCTTAAGGCATTGGCAGCTCCATAAGCTATTACAGGAATATTGTACTTTTCTGCAATCTTAAAAAGCGGATCTAAAATAAGATGGTTATCAAAGGCAAAGCCGTGCTTAATTGAATGCAGCTTCAGCCCCCGAAGCCCCAAGGTATTTACTCCGTACTCCAATTCGTCTTCAGCCTTATCACTCCAGGGATTTATGCAGGCAAAGCCTATTAGTCTATCAGGGTATTTTTTACAGCTCTCTGCTATATATTCATTATCAATATTTTCTGGGAAGCTAAAGACAACAGCCTTATCTACTCCACTGCTATCCATCTTCTCTATAAGCTCCTCTGCAGTGATGGCCATCCCCTTTCTTCTTCCTATGTGGTTATGAAAATCTATAATCAAATGAACCACTCCCATCTCAATATATTAATTTTTAAAGTTTATAAAAAAGAAAGAACTAATCGTGAGCCTCGTTCTTTCTTAATAGATTATAGTCCGAGAACTCTCGCAGCATTTCCTCCAAGAACTTTGTCCAAATCCTCTTCCTTTTTAATTACATACTTAATCTTATCTATCTCCTGAGCCATAGAAACAAAAGGTGCATCTGTAGCCAGCATAAGCTTATCAGCTCCTACAGTGTCATAGGCCTTTTTAATAGCCGGTGCAAAGCTGCAGGCACTTCCTAAGAATACATTGTCATATTTTTTTGCCAGGGCAATGGCACTATCAGTCATGTGAGGAACTCCCATATGGTAAAGAAGTATAGGAACCTCTGGGAAAGTCTTGGCTATTTCTCCCCATTTTTCTGGAATGGAGAATAAATCTGCCATATTATGAACCACAGCCATCTTCCCATAGCTTTTGCACAGCTCAAAGAAGGGGTCTACAACGCTGTGTCTATCAGCAGAATATCCAAACCTTATAGCATTTAGTTTAACTCCATAAAATTTATAGTCTCTCAGGCACTTCTCTAATTCCTCTTCTCCATCTATGTCCCAAGGATTGATTACAGAGAAGCCAAAAACCTTATCAGGATATTTCTGACAGCATTCATAAATATATTCATTATCTATGGTTTCTAGCTGAGAGCAGATCATGCCTTTATCCACCTTAGAGGCTTCCATCATATCCAAAACCTCCTGGACATAGCAGACACTACCTTTTCTTTTTCCAATGTGTGATAGCATATCTATTACCATAACCGTTACCTACCCTTCTATATTAAAGATTCTTGCAGCATTTTTACCCAGCATCAGCTCAACTGTAGCTTGGTCATCAGTGGAATCCTTAATCTTTTTGATTTCCAGATCAAAATAGCCCCATTCTGGAGTTGCTGTTCCCATTACAGTATTTTTAGGACCAGCACTCTTTAAAGCTCTTTGAACGTTGGAGGTCATACAGCCGGAGGTATCTAAATAGACATTTTTACATCTTTGTGCAACCCCTGCAGCACTGGAGGCATCATAGGTAAAACCCATAGCTCCTAAGATAATATTTACATCAGGAAACCTCTCTGCTATAGGCTCAAACAGAATTGGTGTGGAGAATACCTCTGCAGCTCCATAGCACCATACGGGCACCTTATGCTTCTGGCATACCTCTATTAAAGGATATACTATTTGATGCTCATTTAAGGCAAAGCCGTGGCGAACAGGATCAAGTCTTAAGCCCTTGAAGCCTCTATTCACTATAGCATCCTCTAAGTCCTCAGCAGCATTATCAGCCCAGGGATTAACGGTGTATAGGCCTATAAGTCTATCAGGATACTTCTTCATAGCCTCTTCCACATAAGCATTGTCTAGGCTTTCTGCATAACAGAAGACTACAGCCATGTCCACTCCCGCCTTATCCATTTCTGCAATCAAGCCCTCCGCAGGCACAAAATCCTTATATTTGTGGTGTCCTATAATATTATGGATATCTATAATCATAACTTAATTACCTCCTGAAACCTTTGACATTACAATACGTTTTAGCATGTCCCTTTCAGCCGTTGCTACCATGAGTAAATCCATTGCATGGAGAATAATTATATTAAAGGGAAGCTCCTTACCATCTAGCTGAGACTTCATTAGCTTTGAAAATTGAGCATTATGAGCCTGCTGTAGATAGGTTTCAGCTTCATTTAATGCCTCTAAGGCACTATCGTACTCTTCCTTCAAGCAATGCTCCAGAGCTTCATAGACATGAGCTCTTCCTTCTCCTGCATTGCATATTATCTCCATGCAGGTGGATTCAACAAATTTCATATCTAATTTATTTTCATCAATCATTTTTCAACCCTCTATCCTTGTTAACTTTTATCTATGCCAGCCATCTCCTAAGATATATGCCAGCAAGAAATTAATGCATACAATCTGAACCATTGGAGCCAGGCTTTCTCTAAATTTAGGGTGTTTGAGGATTACAGCCTTCTCATTACCCTGTACCTCTTCATTAGAGGTGATCATTATCACCTTTCCTCCCCTTTCAAGGATGGAATTATACATCCTCACCTCTACCTCAGCAGTAAAGTCAGGAACACATAATATGTCCACATAGCTTTCATTAACAGAGAGAATCCAGTCATGAGCATAATCTGCTAGCATTATAGAAGCAGTTTTAGCAGCGGGGCCTTCTCTTAAAATGATACCACCCTGATAAGCTGCTGCCATGGAAGGACCATCTCCCAAAAATTCATAAATACCAGCTTCCTTTGCCAATTCATATAAAGGAAGTGTTAAGGCTTCATGATTATCTTTATAGTTGTCCACCCAATCAGCTACATGATACATTTCCTTCTCCAAGGCCTCCATATCATCTCCGGCAATGGTATGGG
>JAEXSY010000119.1 GCA_023440105.1 Bacillota bacterium | reverse complement strand
GCCATGCTCATTGACTCAAACATGCTCATCCTGGATGAGGCCACCTCCAATGTAGACACCAGAACTGAAATGCAGATTCAGTCAGCCATGTATAAGCTCATGGAAGGAAAAACCTGCTTTGTCATAGCACACAGACTTTCAACGATTCAGCATGCTGATATCATATTGGTAGTTAAGGACGGTAATGTTATAGAACAAGGAAAACATGAGGATCTCCTAAGGAAAAAAGGCTTTTATTATAAGCTATACAACTCACAATTTCAATAGTCTTGTCCATCGAACACTTTCTCACTTCTATGGTGCCATTCACCTGACTTTATTATGCATAATACTTCAAAAAGGGTGCTATAATAACATAAGAACGTATTAATAGAGGAATATTTTAAAACAATAATTATTCTGATATAATATAATAACTAGAAGCTTATACTATGCAGCAATTTATATTTTGGAGGATATGCGATGGATAATTCTAATAGACGCAGAAAAAGAAGGGTTAAGAAAAAAAATAAGCTTAAGACATTTCTTTTATTATTATTTTTTATTATTGTTTTTGTTATTGGCTTTGGGGCAGTATATATCTATAATATTTTAGGAGATATAAACAATGAAACCTTGTCAAAGTCTAATGAGGATTTAGGTATAAATGCTGACTTTAATGGGGAAAAGGGTATAACAAACATCCTCCTCTTAGGTATTGATAGCAGAAGTGATGATTATACAGGTCGTTCTGATGCTATGATAATACTCACCGTTGATAGAAAGCATGATAAGCTAAAGCTCACCTCATTAATGAGGGATTCTTATGTGGAAATAGAAGGTCACGGAAGTGATAAGCTCACCCATGCCTATGCTTTTGGAGGAGCTCCCTTAGCAGTTAAAACTGTAAATCAGAATTTTAATCTTGATATAAAGGATTATGTAGTTGTTGACTTTGCTGGTCTGGAGGATATGATAGATGCTATAGGAGGCATAACTCTTACCATCACTGAGGAGGAGCTTCCTTCTCTGAACAACAGCATAAAAGAACAGTCTAGGCTTAGAGGAGTAGAGCCAAAGTATATAGATTCACCAGGAACCTATAAGGTTAATGGTATCCAAGGGGTAGCCTATGCTCGTATCAGAAAAGCCTCTGGTGGTGACTTTAAAAGAACGGAAAGACAAAGAATAGTACTACAGGCTATGTTTGAAAAGGTAAAATCCGCAGGAGTATTCAAGCTTCCTTCCATGGTTAAAGAGCTTTTACCTCATGTAAGAACTAGCCTAGATACTGGTTCTATCATTAAATTAGGAAGCAGTGCTCTTTTATCGGATATAGGAAATATTGAGCAGCAGCGCTTTCCTTTAGATGATTATTCCTGGGGAGGATACATCGGAAGCGGCTGGTACCTCCAATTCAACAAGGCTATCACACAGGAGCAGATGTATAATTACATATATAAAGACATAGCACCATAGCAGTAAAGAGCAGGGTTGAAGCTTCAACCCTGCTCTTTATATCTATTATTTATCATATTGAATAGCAGACTTTATCTCCTCCGCTTTTTCGGGGCTTACCAAGAGCTTTACCAGCTCAAGCCCTAAGTCAAGAGCATAACCGAGGCCTCTTCCCGTAGAAATAGTCCCGTCGGTTATTACGCCTTTTTTTGTATATATAGCTCCTCCCAGCTTATCCTCTACGCTAGGATGGCAGGTAGCTTCCTTATCCTCAAGGATTCCTAAGCCCCCTAGTACGCTAGGAGCAGCACATATAGCTGCAATACGCTTATTCTCCTTATTAAATTTCATCAAGAGCTCCTGAAGTCCCTTATGTTCCATAAGATTTTTTGTTCCAGGCATTCCTCCCGGAAGGAATAAAACCTCAGCTTTGGAAAAATCTACATCATCAAACATAATATCTGCTTTTACAGTTATATTATGAGAACCGGTTACCTCCAGTTTATCTGTCATAGAAACAAGGATAACCTCTATCTGGGCACGTCGTAAAATATCAACCACTGCAAGACATTCTACTTCCTCCATTCCCTCAGCCATAAAGGCAATTACCTGAGTCATAAAAAAGCCTCCTTTTATTAATCTATTATTTTATTCTTCAAGAATATATCTATTACCAAAGAGTATATCATATTGAATGAGGTTGTAGTCTCTTAACAATTCACTATTTCCCTCCAGCTTCTCTTTATTCTTAGAACTAAGCACAGGATATTCTTCCATAAGCTTAGGATATATAGAATAATATAGCGGCATCTCTACTTCCGACTCCTCCAGGATATCATAAGCTAAATAGAAGGCGGAAACAGGCTTATCGAAGGCGTTCATCTTCTTGTAATTAGACCACTTAGCTACCTGTGTATTAAAGAGCTTTAAGTCCTCAGAATTCTCCGATGTAACCCCTTTTTCTAAATAACCAGTCTTATAATAAATTTCATATATGTCTTTTGGATAACCTAGCCTGGGAAGATGATCTCCAAAATAATATACTATCGTAGGCTTACCTGAATTTTCAATTCCCTCTATTAGCCTTCCATAAGCTCTATCCGCATCATATATCCCTTGGGCGTAGGCTTCTAGAATCTCTTTGTCCATATCATCTAACAGCTGGGTCTGTACTTTCACATCAGTCCCCTCTGGATACTTTTCAAAATAGGAATCATGATTTTGAATAGTTACAGCGAAGATGAATTGAGGCTCCAGAGTGCTATTTAGCTCGCTTAAAATCTTATCTGTTAGAGCACTGTCCGATACTTGATTTCCTTTTCTCTCAGCAGCTTTAATGCCATCAATATCTATAAACTTATCAAAGCCCATATATTCATAAGCATTATCTCTATTATAAAAATACTTTGTATTGGGATGGATTGCCATGGTTTTGTAGCCATTTTCTCTAAACACTTCTGCTATGCTGGGCGTAGGCTGATTTAAATATATATTATAGGCTATTATACCTTCAGCCATATCGTAGGTAGAGAGTCCTGTAAGGGCTTCAAATTCACTGTTGGCAGTTCCTCCTCCGAAGACAGGAACTATGATCTCACCAGCTAGATTTTCTCTAAAGTTCTTAATTAAATCCTCTGAGTATTCTATCCCTTGAAGCACCATGGGATCCCAGAAGGTTTCAGACATTATAACTACTACATTAGGTGTCTCATTATCCTCCATAGGAGATTTCTTCTCCTTCTTGGCAAGCTCCTGAAGCCTGCTCTTCACTTTATTCATATTCTCAGGCCCATATCCTTCTGGCTTTCTGCTTATATAAGAATCCATATCGGTAAAGTAGTAATAATTCTGAGCAAAAAAGCCATTGCTTATTAATTCCTGTTTACTTACCTTTAAGGATTCAGAAATACCTGCAGAACTAATCACCTCTTCCTTCTCCATAGCAGCGACCATACCTATTAAAAATACTGATGCAAAGGGAAGAAGCAAAACAGAAGGAGAAATCTTAAAGCCTCGTTTTATAGATTTTCTTTTCTTAAATACCAATGTTCCAAGAAGACCTAAAATTCCTATAAAGGCCATAACCATTGGTAGATTTATATATTGTGGCGAGACTATAAAAGCATCCTCCAGCATGTAAATATCCCAAGGATAAAAGGGCTGACTTAAGAATATTAGCTTAATTATATTAGCTATAAAAAGAATTGTTGATATTATCCCTATCACCGTTATTCCCCAGGTTCTCCCTAAAAAAGAACCGATGATAAGATATAGAGAATAAACAAGCATAAAATTAAAAATCAAATAAGGATCTGTTATAGTTTCCTTAACTTCTGACAAACTCCCCTTCAAGATTAATTCGCTTGTTAAAATCAATAGGAAAATAAAAGTGCATATCTTCAAAAATTCATAGGATTCTTTAATTATTCTGCTTATATCTCCTTTATTATTGGAGCAATACACCAGAGAAATATTAATGATTAAAAAGTTCATTATGAATATTAAAAGTGACATATAAACTGCTATTTCACCTGGTACTTTCTGAGGGTTGAGTGTTAAAAGTACACTCAGTGCCTCTATTCCTCCTATTGAGGCTGAAAGCTTTATTATAGCCAAAAGCGAAAACATTATATTTATAGAAATTGCAATTATTACACATTTCTTTCTATCCATGACTTCACCCTCCCTGCTCATTACCCCTGCTAAAAACACAGGATAAAGGGCAATAAAATGCAGGGGTATAGGGAAATTATAAATTGCTCCAAGAAAGACCATGGTGAAACTTATAGTTAAAGCAAACAATAAAGGTTTATTGACCTTTAACACCCATGGGGTTATATAGCTCCATAAAAGGTATGCAGCAAATATTATGTTAAATAAAAGTATTCTTTCGTTAAAAGTAAAGATAAAAATCACTATATTTATTATTAGTAATATAAGATTCATTTTCCTGCTCAAGGAAATTCCAATGCTTCCTACAAAAAATAAGGCTGCAGTTATCATAGCAATATTTAATATTACTGTTCTTGCCCCTATTAAATCTAAAAAAAATGCTATTAATAAGAGCACATAAACTAATCCCTTACTGTATTGCTCATATATATAATTTTTTATCATATGTATACCCTCATAGCTTCTTATATTTGACTCACTTAGTCTTATATAATAATATCAAAAAAATATCTCTATAGGATTACAATGATTTAACATTTATTTTAATTTTTAGCATTTGAATTATTACCAATATCTTTCTTCATATTATACAAATATATAGCAAATTGTGACATAATATTATATAATATTCTCAGAAGTTTAAATTATCACAATATTAAGAGGTGTTTATATGAAGAGACTCAAATTTTTAATTTCACTTTTGCTTTTACTTACATTCACCTTCTCCACTATGGCTAGTGCTAGCAGTGAAATTAATAGCTCTGAGGAAAACTCAAAGAGCTATACCTTCACCCAGCATGTGGAAGATGGTAAAACAGTTATGATTGTCATTAAGGAATACGCTACTCAATTGCTGGCTTTAACTAATACTGAAAGATCAATTGAACTTCCTAATGGCAAAAACTACACACATTTATACGGACAACATATACATTTAGATGAAAATCTCAATCCTAAAGAAACTATAACTGATGATATGCTATGGATAGTAACTAAAGATACTGAAGGATATGTTTTCCAAAATAAAGGAAATAGCAGGTACTTGTCTGCTACCTTCGTTGATTCTTTTAATGGAAACCTCGGCTTTACAGATAACATCGAAGAAGCTGCCCACTGGTATTTTGATAACTATGGAGTACTTTATTATTTGAATACCGATCTTGAGAATACTGATGTCCCTGAGGAACCTTTTATGGAGAAATTCACCTTGTGCAGATAGCCTGGTAACCTAACTTATAAAGGTTTAAATC
>JAEXSY010000111.1 GCA_023440105.1 Bacillota bacterium | reverse complement strand
CAAGGCTTTATATCTTTGGGAGAAACTTTCTTCGTTTGTTAGAGGAAAGGGGAGAGAAAGCTGAGGAAATTAAGCTCTTTTCAAAGCTGCTTAGCTATTATCCTAAGGATCTTAGAATTGGCCTTATGAAGGAGATAAAAGAAAACTATAGTGAAAAGCTCTATAATGGATTTTTAGAAGATGATACCTTTTTGGAGGTTTTCTTTGACAGTTATCACCATAGCTTTTAAGGGAAGAGGTGAAAGTCATGAGCTTTGATATAATAAAAGCACAGCTATATGGTGAGGTTTTGAATATTACTGAAAACTCACCTTATCCTCAAAAGCTGAAGAGAGAGCTATTATCACTTATGGAGGAATGCTCCTTAGAGCTTATGAGAAAGGAAGATAGCTTCTTTGGATATTTTATTATTCAGATGAAGAAAGAGATCTCTGATAGATGTAGAGCTCCTTTAGCTGTTATGCCTAAAAGTGAAGGCTATATACTTTATATAAATCCTAGGAGCCTGTTAACATGCAGCAGTGATGAAATTAAAGCCTTATTAAAGCATGAAATTTATCATATTATTTTTGGGCATCATAGAAGAATCAGGGACTTAAGGAATAAATATAGCCTTAAAGCTATAAATCTTGCTATGGATATAGCAGTTAATCAGCATATAAAAAATCTGCCTGGGTTCTGCAGAAAGCTTCATGAAATTAAGCTGGAGTATAATGTACCCTTAGAGGAAAACATGCCTTTAGAGCTTTATACAGAAATAATACAAAAATCCATAGACAAGCTCTCTTTGGAAAGAGATAGTGACGATAAGAATACTGAGGCTACAGATGATTATTTAGAGGATGCTCATGAACTTTGGCTCCTTAATCAGGATATTTCAAAGGAAGAGCTAGAAGCAATTGAAAAGAGAGCCATTAAGGAAAGCTTTAAAGGATATATACCTGTAGGAATGGAGGAAGCCTTAGGTATCAGTAATAAAAGAGGTGAGTTATCCTGGCAGGAGCTATTAAAAAATAACCTTGCCACCATGAAAAGCGGCTATAGGAAAACTATTACTCGTAAGGATAGAAGACAGCCTAATAGATTGGATATTAGGGGAGTTCTTCCCAAACGGATACCAAGGATAATTGCAGCTATAGATATTTCAGGAAGTATGACGGGAAAAGAGCTTCATGATATATTAATAGAGCTATCCTCTATAGTTAACAATTATCAAGGAGAGCTAAGGATTATAGAATGCGACAGTGAAATCAGAAGGACATATGCAGTTAAAAGCTCAAAGGATATCAAAAAGCCCTTAGAGCATAATGGAGCAACAGCCTTTTCACCAGTTTTTAAGTATATTAAGGAAAATAATCTTAAGGACTATTATCTTTTATATTTTACTGATGGAAAAGGGGAAAAGGCACTTTTAGAAAAGCCAGTTAACAGAAGCACTATATGGATTATTACTGGAAAAGAAGAACTTTCTCTAGAAAACTATCCTGGAGAAGTTGTTCCCTTAAGCTTAAAAGAACGGGAAAAGGAAGAGGAATCCTATGGGATAAAGGTAGCAAAGGAAATGCAGAGGGAATGGGGAATTGATACAGAGGCTAACAGTATACAGAGCCTTAGAGTAGACATATAATAAAAAATAAAAGGATGCTCACAGCAGTGCTGTGAAAGCATCCTTTAATGTTAATTTTAGTGACAGCCGCCGCCACAAGAGGAGCATCCGCCTTCTGGCTGAAGAACTGCTCTGAGGCTTAAGCCTCTTCCGTCATTTTCCTCACTAGAAAGGATTATAAAGCCTTGGTATTCCTCGACTAAATCCTTGTCAACTATGAACTTTACTTCATTAACAGTCTCAACTATATCATTTTCAGCTGCCTCGTCAATAACAATATTGAACATAGGACCACCACAGCCTATACCTGCAAGATTTATTCTTATATTATAACTTTCAACGTTATTATCATCTAAAAATTGTTTGAACTCAGTGTAAGCTGCTTCACTAATGTTAATAGTATTTGTAGCGTTCATCGATAATCCTTCTTTCTTTATAAATTTCGCTTCCTTCTTTAATAATAATACTATTCTCAATGATTATCAATAGAAAAATAATTAATTATTATTATTAATTAAGAATAACTTTAATAATAGTAACTCATTACTTATTATGTACAGCTCTTGAATAAAATATAAATGAAAAATTATATAGTAGGAAAAGGTCAGGTAAAATGATAAAATATAATTATAAAGGTATATAGGAGAAATTTTATGAAGATTGATTTTACTTCTAGACAATATAGAGCTCTGGTACAGCTATTAAAATTCAATATGGAATTATTTAAGGAAGTTGATAGTACAGAATATAAGGAATATCTCTCCCTAATACAATACATATTAGGCCATGAGGAGCTATCTAAAGTCTTAGAACCTAAATCTGATGAAGATATAGTACCTGAGCTAGAGGATGATGAAAAGTTAACACTTCTCAAGGAATCATATGATGAGGCGGTTTTCTGGAAAGGGCTCTGCAGAAGAATGATTGCAGAGAAGTTATTTGAGGAATGTGAGAATTTAAGTTCAGATAATATTGAAGAGTATGCTAAGAAGAGAAAATCTCTAGAAGATAATCTTCTTAATAGCTTTAAAAATGGAGAGTTTCCTATAAAGGAGTAAATACTTTATGTATTTACTCCTTTTGCTATATTTATATTTAATTAATAATAATTATCATTTACAAAATACATTTTTTTCACTATTATATAATATGAAAGTTATGGCAGGAAAGGATGTAATAGTAATGATGAATATGGACTATAGAATTTTGCTATATTATAAATTTGTAAATATTGAAGATCCGGAAACCTTTGCGAAAGATCATCTAGCTCTATGTAAGAGCCTGGGGCTTAGAGGACGAATTTTGGTGGCAGAGGAAGGGATAAATGGAACTGTTTCTGGTCTTAAGGAGAATACAGAAGAGTATATGAGGATACTTCATGAAGATCCAAGATTTAGTGATATGACCTTCAAAATTGATGAAGCAGAGGAACATGCCTTTAAAAAGATATATGTGAGGAGAAGAAAAAGCATCATAACCCTAAAAGAAGAGGACGATGTAAATCCTGAGGTGAAAAAGGGGAAGTATCTTAAACCTAAGGAATTTTATGAAATGCTCCAGAGAGATGATGTAATAGTTGTCGATGGAAGAAATGACTATGAATATGAAATTGGACATTTTAGGGGGGCAATAAGACCTGAGATTAAGAATTTTAAGGAATTTCCAAAATGGATAGAGGAGAATCTCGCTGATTATAAGGATAAAAAGGTAATAAGCTACTGCACTGGTGGTATTCGCTGTGAAAAGCTCACAGGAGTTCTGATGAATAAAGGCTTTGAGGAGGTTTATCACTTAGAAGGAGGTATAGTTACCTATGGAAAGGATCCAGAGGTCAAGGGGAAACTATTCGATGGTAAATGCTATGTATTTGACGAGAGAATAGCTGTTAAGGTGAATAATACGGAAGAGGATGTTGTTATATCTAAGTGTTCTCACTGTGGAGAGCCCTGCGATAGATATATAAACTGTACCAATGACGACTGTCATGATCAGCATTTATGCTGTACCGTCTGTGAAGAGAAGTACCAGGGCTTTTGCAGTGAGGACTGTGTAAAATACATACAGCAGCATCCAGAGAGAGATGCTAGAGTAAGAATCAATGAAAAGCTGAAAATGTATGATAAATATAAGCAAAACCCAAGAAAAGCACAGTATTTTAGAAAATCTATAGAAAGAACTAGAATATAATAATCAATGGATTAAAAGGTTTTTGTAAAAATAAGGGAGATGATTCCTCTCGGCACACCCCTAAACTAAAGGGAAGGAGTAGGTGCTTAATGGAATCAGCTCCCTAATTTTTTTAATTATCTGGGTCCTGGTATGGTGTGTCCTTAATACCTGAGAGCTTCAGGTGGTCTACTAATCGGTTAAGAGGGTATCTCATAAGCTTTTTAAGCCAATTTATATTTCCAAACCACTTTACTAAAGTTGGGCTCAAGGTATAATAAACCTTGATGAATATCCTTCCAGGTATAGATTTCTTTAAATTGTAATCACGAAATCTTCGTAGTGTCCATACCTCAGGACAATCATAGGAGCCATACACAGAGGTTGCAATGTAGCAGCCCTGATTGCTAGAACCTCTGCCACCGCCACCGCGGGAAACAGATTTTCTTCCAGATCTGTAGCCTTCTTCATAACCTTCATCATAGCCTTCTTCATAATCCTCATCATAATCATAATCGTCGTTCATAGTCAAAGCCCCCTTTTTGCAATATTCTGAATTATAGTTATATTTTATCAAAAAAACAGGAATGATGTCTATAGATAAACTATTTTATGAAAAAAAGGAGCACTGCATCTGATGGCAGCACTCCTTATTTATATTACTTAGCAACGATATTTACCAGTCTTCCTTTGATTACTATAACTTTAACAACATTTTTTCCTTCTAGGGACTCTACTATGTGTGGCTCTGCTAGAGCTATCTCTTTAATCTCAGCCTCAGATAGACCTGTAGAAATATTAGTTTTTGCTTTTATCTTACCATTTATTTGGATGGCTATTTCTACCTCATCCTTTATTAGAGCTTTTTCATCTAGCTCAGGCCAGCTTTGATTGAATATAGAATAGCCATTACCATCTCCTTCATAAGGACAGAAGCTGTTATAGTATTCTTCTGCAAAGTGAGGAGTGAAAGGGGCTATGAGCTTTATGAAGTCTATTACTGTTTCCTTTAGGAATTCAGGGTTTATAGAATCCTCCTGAAGATACTTGGAAAGGGCGTTGGCAAACTCCATAAGCCTTGCTACAGCGGTGTTAAATTGTAAAATCTCTATATCTGAAGTTATAGCCTTAATGCTGTTGTGCCTCCAGAAATTAAGCTCCTTTTCTGCCTTATCTATAGAGGCCTTTCCTCCCTTATCAATTCTTTCCTTAGAGTTTCCTAAAAGCCTTTCTACTCTTTCAACAAAGCGGGCTATGGATTTAATTCCATCATCAGACCAGGCTCCTCCTTCAACATATGCAAAGCCAAAGGCAAGATACATTCTAAATACGTCTGAACCGAATTCCTTGATATAATCATCAGGAGAGATTGTGTTTCCTCTTGATTTACTCATCTTGAAGCCATCAGGTCCTAAAATAAGGCCTTGATGGGTCAAGGATAGGAAGGGCTCGTCGAAGTTTAAGTAGCCGGCATCTCTTAGAGCTTTAGTTATGAATCTGGCATATAGAAGGTGCATGCAGGCATGCTCAGGGCCACCTACGTATTTATCTACAGGTAGCATTGAGTTTATTATTTCACTGTTAAAAGGCTCCTGTGAATTTCTATTGTCTGGATACCTCAAGTAATACCAGGAGGAGCAAACAAAGGTGTCTAAAGTATCAGCATCCCTATGAGCATGACCTCCACATTTCGGACAGGTAGTATTGATGAATTCCTGTGATTTTGCTAGTGGAGACTTGCCATCAGGGGCAAACTCTACATTATACGGAAGCTCTACAGGCAGCTGGTCATAGGGTACAGGAACTGTTCCGCATTTATCACAGTGAATCATTGGAACAGGAGCTCCCCAATAGCGCTGTCTTGATACTAGCCAATCTCTTAATCTATAATTAACCTTCTTCTGTCCAAGACCATCCTTTTGTAGCTCTTCTACTACTTTTTCCTTACCTTCTTCTGTGGTTAAGCCATCAAATTTTCCTGAGTTCACCATGATTCCGTATTCTACATAAGGAAGAGGTGCTTCCCCTTTTTTTGCTTCAATTACTCTTTCTATAGGAAGCTCATACTTAGTAGCAAAGGCGAAGTCTCTTTCATCGTGAGCAGGAACAGCCATAACTGCACCGGTTCCATAGGTTGCCAGAACGTAATCAGCTATCCAAATAGGTACTTCTCTACCATTTATGGGGTTTATTGCATAAGAACCGGAGAATACTCCTGTTTTTTCTCTGGTTAGGGACTGCCTTTCGATATCGCTCTGCTTTTTAGCGGCATCCTTATAGGCTTCTACTGCTGCCTTATTTTCAGCGGTAGTAAGCTGATCTACTAGAGGGTTTTCAGGAGCTAAAACCACATAGGTAACACCAAAAAGAGTATCTACTCTTGTGGTAAACACATCAAAGGAAAGACCGCTATCCTTAACCTTAAAAGTAACCTCTGCACCGGTAGAACGTCCAATCCAGTGCTTCTGCATAGCCTTAGTTTTTTCCGGCCAATCGATTTTATCTAAGCCCTCTAAAAGCTCATCGGCATAATCAGTGATTTTTAGGAACCATTGAGTTAAGTCCTTTTTAGTTACCTCTGTGTGGCAGCGTTCACAGGTTCCATCCTGTACCTGCTCATTGGCAAGAACTGTATTACAGGAAGGACACCAGTTTACTGGAGCCTTCTTTCTATAAGCCAAGCCCTTTTCATATAGCTTTAAGAAGAGCCACTGGGTCCATTTATAGTATTCAGGATCACAGGTAACAACTTCATTTTCCCAGTTAAACATAGCTCCCATAGCTTTTAATTGATCTTCCATAGTCTTGATATTTTTTTCGGTAG
>JAEXSY010000097.1 GCA_023440105.1 Bacillota bacterium | reverse complement strand
GGAAGCATAGTTGCAACATAAGGAATATTATCTATAAAGGCAGAAAAGAATACTGATATCCATACAATAATAGAATAAACAAGAAATACAGAGCCACCACTATTACTTGATATTATTTTACTAATAGAGTCAATAACCCCTGCATTCTTAACGCCACCTATCACTATAAACAATCCTGCTAGAAGCAGTATTGTAGCAAAATCGATTTCTTTAAAGGAATTTTTTACAAGACTCTTATTCTTATTAACAATCAATTCTTTTATAATTCCTATCAAGAAAAACAATATACATATTAAACCATTAGTAATATCAGACTTATAAAACTGTCCTGGTGCAGCGGCACTTTTATATGGAATAAAGGACACAACTATGAGTGTAGCTAAGGTTAGGAGGAGTATTATTGTTGGAAAGAAGTCCGTAACCTTTGTTTTTTCTTTTATATGTATCTTATTATTTTCTTTTCTAAACATGAAAAGAATCAAGATTACCGTTACCAAGGCACCAGCTTGTACAACAAAGAACATACCTATTTTATTATCCATGTAGAAAAAGTCAAAAAAATCAAGGTTTGCAGCCTTTGCTAGAAGTATAGAGGTGGTGTCTCCTACTAGAGTAGCAGCTCCCTGAAGATTTGACGATAAAGCAATACATATAATGCTGGGTACTGGAGATATCTTAAGCTTTTTTGCTATAGTCAGTGCTACAGGAGCAACCATTAATACCGTAGCAACATTGTCTACAAAAGCTGATATAATTCCAGCAAATAAAGATAAGGAAACTACCGCCCATTTTACATCAGGCATTCTAGATATAAGCTCATCGGCAAGCAGTGCAGGCATTTTTGATTCAGTAAATAAATATACAATACCCATAGTACCAGCTATCATCATAATTACATTCCAGTCTATGGTTGCAAAGACCTCATCCACAGGTAGTATTCCTAAAAGAACGAAGATTAAAGCAGAGCCTAAGGCTATGTATGTACGGTATTTCCCAAAAATCATAAGTGCTGCATATGTAACAATAAATATTATCAGTGCTATAATTTGAAAATTTTCTTGTATCCCATCCATCAAAATAACTCCTCACATATAATGTTATATTAATTCCCAAAATGTATAATCCAAAATTTAATCCTTTTCTATCACACTCCTACACCTATAAAATTATTATCCATAAAAGGAAATATAATCCTCGAATAATTATAACATCTGTTAAAAATATTATAAATATTTGTTAATAAGTTAACTAAATAACATATAACAGCCATAGAGCTATTGTGATAAATTAAAAGAAGCAGCTGTTAAAGCTGCTTCTTTATACAGTATAGGGCTGGCTAAAAATTGCCCTATACTGTATGAATCATATCTATTATTTTTATTACAGGCTCACCTATCAGTGCACTATAAACATGAAATAATGCAAAAAGCACCAGCATTACAATCAAAGCTGTTATATAGCCAAGCCACTTAGGTCCTGGAGTCTTGGGCTTAAAAAATAGTTCTGAAATTAATAACCAGGCAAGAATAAGCCAGGCGAAATAACCAGAAATAAGCCCTCCCTCATAAGCCATATAGTATCCATGAATAAAGCCACAGGTTATGGCTAAGCCTTCTATTACCTTATGAAATTTGTATAGAAAATCATAAAGCTTACCTTTGATTGTCAAATCTAACAAATGGTAAATTGCTGTGATTATTATAAAAAACAATGCCAGCCAACCTAAAATAATTACTAACTGATTCAGCATCCTTCCTCCAAGAATAATTATTACTAGTATTATATATTCATAATCCTAAGGTTTAATTCTTGAAGGAAACACCTGCGCAGTGATATTCTAAACTTTATTTTTTATAGCTTTTCTTGAAGCCAGATAATCAGCTCTTCAACCATCTTAATTGTGATGCTGTGATTACCTCCTTCATATATAACCAGCTTCATATCTTCAGGTTTATTCCTATACAAGCTTTCTGCTTCTTTATAGAAATGCTCCTCACCTTCTTTTGGAACCACCTTATCATCTCCCCCATGAAGCATTAATAGGGGCCTATTATTTAACCCATCTAGCTTCATTATGGGATCATATTCTCTAAGCTCCCTAATATGCTCTTCATTCACTATAACCCCAGGAAAACGGGATAGCATTAGCTCTTCTGCCTTCTCATAGGCAAAGGAACCGCTGATGTTAATTACTGTTTTAAGCCCAGGATGCCTCATAAATACTCCTGCTGCTGTAAAGCCTCCCATAGAATGCCCCATGACAGCAATTCTTTCCTTATCAGCTTTTAGTACATTAATTCCATAATCAATAAGCTTACTCGATTCCACAGTATTGTTAAAAATCGTAGGCCAGAACTTTTCCACTACATTTTTTCCATCACTATAATCTAGGGTGCCTCTTTCACCATGATTAACTGCATCTGCTGCTAAGACCATATAGCCATAAAGAGCAATAGTACTGGCAAGCATTACTTGATTTTCTTTGTTAGAGGACCAGCCATGATATAAAATCACTAAGGGAAGTCTTTCATCAGTGGTATTTTTAGGTTTAAAAACTAAGGCAGGTATACCTTCAATATTTACTTTATCAATATTTAGATTGTTATTTAGTAGCAATAATATCACTCCTAGTTTCACATATTAATGAAATAGACCGCAATGCGGTCTATTTTTGAAGCTTGAATTTCACTAAAAGCTTTTTCATGAGAAATGACTATAAGCAATAATAGTGACTAAAGACTGCTATCATCTACAGAGTCAAGATATTCCTTTATAGGTACCATAACCTCTTCTATACAGCCATCCTTAAAGGGTGATTTAAGGTTTGCAAGGTCTACCAGTTCAAGGAAGGACTTGCTTCCACCAGCTTTGCATAATCTTAAATAATCCTCCCAAGCCTTTTCTCGATCCTCTCTGGACTTCTTCCAGAACTGGAAGGCACAAACCTGAGCTAGAGTATAATCTATATAATAGAAGGGAACCTCAAAGATATGTCCCTGCTGATAGAAGAAGCCACCTCTTTCAAGATAATCATTATCTTCATAATCTCTATGTGGAAGATACTTTTTCTCTATCTCCCTCCATTTAGCTTTTCTTTCCTCTGGTGTCATATCTGGATTTCCATAAACCTCATGCTGGAATTCGTCTACAGTAACCCCATAAGGAAGGAATAAAAGTCCGCTGGAGAGATGGTCAAACTTATATTTTTCTTCCTCCTCCTGGAAGAATAATCCCATCCAGGGCCAGGTGAAGAATTCCATGCTCATGGAATGAATCTCTGCAGCTTCATAGGTTGGAAACGCATACTCGGGAATACCTAAATCTCTTGAGGAATATACCTGGAAGGCGTGCCCAGCTTCATGAGTTAAAACATCTATATCTCCACTGGTTCCATTAAAGTTACTGAAGATAAATGGAGCTTTATAATCAGAAATATAGGTGCAGTAGCCTCCTCCAGCCTTACCTTTTTTAGTTACCAAATCCATGAGCTCATTTTCCATCATAAAATCAAAGAATTCCTCTGTCTCTTTAGAAAGCTCTGAATACATCCTTCTGCCATTTTCAACGATCCACTCCGGATCACCCTTAGGAGTAGCATTCCCTGAATTAAAGGCTATAGCTTCATCATAAAAATAAAGGTTATCAAGACCAAGTCTTTTTCTCTGTCTCTCTCTTAAAGCTGTTGATTCAGGAACCACAAATTCCAGCACCTGTCTTCTATAATTTTTAACCATATCAGCATTATAATCAGCTCTATTCATACGGTCATAGCCAAGCTC
>JAEXSY010000091.1 GCA_023440105.1 Bacillota bacterium | reverse complement strand
ATTCTCTTATGTAATCTTTGTCGTTATTTCCTTCATAATAGTTTTTTATATCTTTTAATGTTAAGTCCCAGTAGTCATATGTATGAGGATATCTACCTTTATTAAAAGGTGAACTCCAATTGCTTTTATCTTTTTTCTCAGCATATACAGGCATAAAGTTTCCTAAAGTGTGAGTCAAAACAGAAAATTCATTTATTAATGAATTGTCATGATAAAATTTACCATTAGATATCTTTCTATAGGAGGTTTTAAATGAATTCATAGTCTCTCCATTTGATTTCACAAACTCTTTTTGATCCTCTATATCCCAATAATTATATCCATTTGCCCATAAGCTCTGGTAAACTTCTAGAGTTAGTGGAAGTCTATCACAGTCATCATTATAAAAATTACCGGTATAAAGAATAAAGTTAATAATTCTTTCGCTATTATATGGAATGTTCCTTAAATTAAAAACTTCTCTTTTAAAATCATAGCAAACCGCTTCTTCTGCACCCAATGCAACAAACTCTTTTAAATTCATTAGTCATTTCCTCCTATTTTTTATCTAAATATATAACATTAATTTGATACTGATATATTTGTAATTATTAACTTTTTTAACTGTTATATACATATAAATTATAGAATAGAAGCTTCATGTAAATTGAAAAAGTAACGATGATAAGAGCGAAAATAGAGTCAGCTTGTCTCAAGCTTATCCCCTGAGGTAAAGTTCTAATTGAGCACTTGGTTTTTGATTTTAAGAAAATTCAATAAGTTCAATGAAATAATCACAATTATGTGGTATTATCTAGATAATTCTTTAGTGTGATAATGGCATAAACAGACAAAAAAATAGTGAAAAAATAGTGTATGACTATGCTGTCAAAAAACTTGGAACTCCTAAAAAGTTAGAGCATTCTTTATGAAATAGTCGCCTGGAAAGCGACCGTTTATATGTATTGTTGCGGTAGAATATTACCAATAAACCGGAAGGAAGGTAATAAATATGCCGAGAACAATAACAGTAAAAGGTGTGGGAAAGGTTTCTGCAAAACCGGACTATGTGATAATTTCATTGTCTCTGGAAGCAAAGGATAAGGATTACGACAGAGCTATGGCAATAGCATCGGATCAAATAGAACAACTGAATGTTCCTATCGAAAGATTGGGGTTTGAAAAGGGTTCTTTGAAGACGACAAACTTTAATGTTAGCACCAGTTATGAGAGCGTCAAAGAACGAAATGGTAACTACAAGAGATTGTTCGATGGTTACGAATGTTCACAGAGGTTGAAGCTTGCTTTTGATTTTGATACAAAACTTTTAGCTCAGACATTGTCTGCTATCGGAAGCTGTGTAGCAAGGCCGGAGCTGAATATCACCTTCACCGTAAAGAACCCCGCAGAGATTAATGATATGCTCTTGAGAGACGCTACAACTAATGCAAAGAAAAAAGCCGAGCTTCTCTGTGAAGCTTCCGGTGTGAACCTTGGTCAACTTATGACGATTGATTACAATTGGGGGGAACTGAGCGTCATATCAAAAACAAGATTCGAAGCGGAAGATTGCCTTATGCCACTAATGGCTAAGGGTATGTTTGACGCAGATATTGAGCCTGATGATATCGATGTGAATGATACCGTTACCTTTGTTTGGGAAATTTTTTGATTTATAGCTTTATGAATAAGGAGGATGGTATGATGGAAGAAAAAATCTTTTGCTGGGCGAAGGAATATGACTTTCCCTCCATACAAGAGCGGATTGAACGAGGGAATTCAATAAATATTTGCAACAAAAATGGAAATTCAATTTTTGCAGAGTTTTTAAATGGCTACTATTCATACGGTGATATTCCCGATGAAGAAGCAGCAGAACTGGATTCTCATAATGAGTGTGACTATGAATTTTGGGAAAGCTTTCTTTCATATAGACAACAAACTCCTTTGGAAAGTCGTTCTAGTGGTATTCTAAGCCAGATGAATTTCTTTTTTACCCATGGTGCTGATGTTAACCTGTGTAATCTACAACCAGGTGGTATGGTTGAAACACCGCTATCTATTGCGGTATGTGCTGAAGACTACTACATTACAAAATACCTTTTGGAACATGGTGCAAATCCTAAAGTGTGGCTGTTTGACGAGAGTCGTTCATGGAAACAACATGAAGACTGGCTCATTGAACATATGGATGTAAGAATGATCGATTCTAAGGGGAAGCAATTTGATAATGAGTTAAGGATCGCCGCATTACTGGCAAAACATGGTCTAGATGATTTTGGAGGCTTATGCATCTCTATAGATAAAAATACAAGAACAATTAACGGTCACAAGCTGAAAATGATGTATTAGAGATTAAGGACAAATTTATTAATTACCTCAGCAACGGCACTTTCATTACAGGTTGCTGAGGTTATATAGTCACAGTATTTTTTTATATCCTCTACAGTATTCTGAACTCCCACACCTAAACCAGTTGCTTTTTTTATAGCTTCAACATCTTCCTTTGAGATGGAACGATCATGTCTGATTAAGGTTTCATCTAAATCACAGGCAATAATCTTATATTTCATATTATCCTCCAGATTTCTTTTTAGGAATATTATACCATAAACATATGGAAGATTTTTCTACTCTATTTACATAACTGAAACAAGAAAGTATAATTTGAGGTACTAGTAAATTATGGAATGGCTTATGATTAGATAGAATAAAATTCTTCATAATGAAGGAGAGGTATAATGGTAACTATCCTATTGATAATTATATATATAGCTGCTATAAGCTTAGGAATACCGGATTCTCTGCTGGGGGCAGCATGGCCAGCAATATATCGGCAGTTTGGAGTGCCTGTTTCTTCTGTGAGTTTTATTACAATAGTTATATCTGCAGGCACTGTGACTTCTAGTTTTCTTAGTGGTAAAGTTATTAATAAGCTTGGCACAGGAAGGGTAACTGCTATGAGTACCAGCTTTACAGCTATTGCATTGCTTGGTTTCTCATTATCAAACAACTTGATATGGCTATGTCTTTTTGCAGTTCCTCTTGGTATTGGTGCAGGCTCTATTGATTCTGCTCTAAATAATTATGTAGCCCTCCATTATAAGGCAACTCATATGAATTTCGTGCACTGTTTTTATGGAATAGGAGTTTCATTAAGTCCCTACTTGATGTCACTGGCACTGTCAGAAGATTTAAACTGGCGTAGAGGCTACAGGATTGTATTTTTCATTCAATTAACTATCGCAATTATTACAATACTGGCTTTGCCCTTATGGAATAAGGTACAAGCTATAACAAAGGAAGAAGAAAAGCCCCGGGATATTAAATTTAGAGAGCTATTTAAAATGTCTACGGTCAGGGCACAATACGGTATATTCATTGGTTCCTGTGCCATAGAAGCTATTTGCTTGGTATGGGGTAGTACCTTTCTTGTAAATGCAAAAGGACTACCAGAAGATGAGGCTGCAGGGCTTATTACTGTTTATTTCGTTGGAATTGCTATAGGTAGGTTCCTATCAGGAGTACTAGCAAATAAATTTTCCTGCTGGGATTTAATTAAGTTCGGACAGATAATCACTGCTTTAGCAATAAGTATATTATTGTTACCCTTACCAGTGTTTTTTCTAGGAATAGGCTTGTTTATGGTAGGCCTAGGGAATAGTGTTGTTTTTCCTAATGTTACCCACATGACTCCAGATAGTTTTGGCAGGGATATATCTCAGGCTGTAATAGGTACACAGATGGCTTTTGCCTATCTCAGCATTATGCTTGCCCCACCATTTTTTGGAGTCCTTGTAGAAGCCTTTAGTATTGATTTATTTCCACTGTTTCTTCTAGCTATGTTCTTTATAATGATAGGTTCAACATACTTTTTAAAGACAAAGTTAAGGGTAGGAGAAAAGTCAGTTTATGAAGAATAATTACAGGAAAATCTTCATATGCATCTTTCAGAGAAAGATGTTGAAACGATTATTAGTTTTAAAATGATGGAAATGTGAGGATACCATAAATAAATTAAGAGGCGAATAAATATGAAAATAGTAATTATTCACGGGCAGAGCCATAAAGGCAGTTCTTATCACATAGGAAGAATGTTAGTAGATAAAATAACTGGAGAAAAAGAAATAAAGGAAGTAATCCTTCCGAGAGATTTAAATCATTTTTGTATAGGCTGCTATAACTGTATTGAAGATGATAAGAAATGTCCTTTTTATACTGAGAAGAAAAGAATAATGGATGAAGTTGAAGAGGCAGAATTGCTGATATTTACTACACCCACCTATTGCATGCATCCATCGGCACCGATGAAAGCTTTTATTGATCTGACTTTTACCTATTGGATGCCTCATCGTCCAAGAAAGTCCATGTTTACCAAAAAAGCTGTTGTTATATCTACTGCAGCTGGAATGGGATCAAAGTCAGCAGTAAAAGACATAAAAAACACATTATTTTATTGGGGAGTTCCCTGGATTAAGACCTATGGCATCGGTGTACAAGCAATGAAATGGGAACTGGTGTCTCATAAGATAAAAGCTAAGATTGAAAAGGATATTGTTAGACTTGCAAATAAGCTAGATAAGGTGAAATCTCCAAGGTCTGGCATCAAAACAAAGCTTCTCTTCAATATGATGAGTAAGATGCAAAAATCAGGTTTGGGTTCAAGTCCTGTTGAAAGGCAATATTGGCAGGAGAATGGTTGGTTTGATAAAAGTCGCCCTTGGAAACAGTAAAATATTGATTTGCGAGTATTAATAAAATGACTTAGATAATAATATATAAAAATGAAGCTCCACCAGTGAGAGTAAGTACCAGTAGATACTTTCGAGGACTTTCCAAATGTTGACTGATGCTTTTGTCTCTGATACTATATAAATAATCTGTCTATGCAGATAAATCAAAAAAATGTGAGGTGAGAATATGGACGGCAGTAGTTGTGGG
>JAEXSY010000503.1 GCA_023440105.1 Bacillota bacterium | reverse complement strand
GAACGGATATTTATAAAAGGTACCCCTATGACTATTCTCAAAAATAACAAGGAGTTATATATAGGAGATAGCCATAATAATTCACTTTTGATATATAATTTATATAACAAAAAAACAAAAATCATACCTTTAGGTAAAGAGCCTAATGGTATGATGATTAATTAGCTAATCAATTAAGATTTTAAGAATTTTATTGTAGAGTTCTGAAGAGTTATTATTCCATTTGTTGCAAAGATCCTGAGCCTGCTTTTTTGTAGCTACAGAAAGCTTTAAATCTATAATGGTATAGCTACCCTCCAGGGCTTTTAGTTCTACTAAAAAAGTATTATCCTCTGTAATGGTATAGTCACCATGGATAGTTCTTTCTTTTTTTATTTGTGCCATATGTTTTTTTAGATAATCATCTATTATATTTATTTTAAAAGAAGATATTCTTTGATTAAATAAATTTAGCACTCTAGAGCCTTTATCAGATATTAATAATAAAGGTTTGTTATCTTCTGATTTTTCCAGGATAAACTTGGAGGAAATTAGTTCAGTTAAATACTGTTGGAAAACAAAGTAATTCATCAAGTTATTTTCTAATACTATTTCCGATAGCTGAGTGTTTGAGATAGGATAATTAACTTTTTCTATTATATATAAAACTATAAGCTTATTTTCTGCGAGTTCTATTGTGCTCTCGAGCATGAGTTTTTCCTCCACACTGAAAGATTTCTTTTATTATAACACAAAAAGTATCCTCTAAGCTGCTTTTTGTGTTATTATTTTCTTCATTATCTACTCTTTATATAGGGATATAGGATTAAGATTTGGTATAATGAATGATGTAAATTTGTTGAATGTTTATAGGAGGGTGATCAAATGACAAAAGTTACAGTAATATCGGGCTTTCTTGGGGCAGGGAAAACAACACTGATCAAAAAGTTGTTAGAAGAAGCCTTTAAAGGAGAAAAAATAGTTTTAATTGAAAATGAATTTGGTGAAATTGGGATAGATGGTGGCTTTATGAAGGATTCTGGTGTAATGGTATCAGAGATGAACAGCGGCTGCATATGCTGCACCCTGGTAGGAGATTTTAGCGAGGCCTTAGGTCAGGTGCTAAGTACCTATTCTCCAGATAGAATAATCATTGAGCCTTCAGGAGTAGGTAGGCTTTCTGACGTGATAAGCGCTGTAAAAGGTGTGAACCATGAGCTCCCTTTAGAGCTCACATCATCAGTCACTGTTGTTGATGGGATGAAATGCAGAATGTATAGTAAAAACTTCGGTGAGTTTTATAATAATCAGGTAGAAAATGCAGCCACAATAATTATGAGTAGAACTCAACATATGACGGAAGAAAAGCTTAAGGACTCTGTAGCCCTACTTAGAAGCAGAAACAGCAAAGCTTCCATTATTACTACTCCCTGGGAAGAGCTTAGAGGAGAACAAATCTTAGCTGCCATGGAGCAGGGAAAATCTCTTGCTGAGGAGCTTTTGGAAGAGTATATGAAGGAAGAACACAATGATCACTGTGAAGGGGATTGTGGATGTAAACATCATGATCACCATAGCCATGAAGGAGAGGGTGAGTGCTGCTGTGACCATCATGAACATCATCATGATCACCATCATCATGCCGATGAGGTCTTTTCTTCTTGGGGTATAGAAACCATAGAGAGGTATGATAGAGAGGAGTTGGAAATGATATTAGGAACTCTTGCACATAGCCCACTATATGGAACTGTCCTTCGTGCAAAGGGAATGGTTCAAAGTAAGGAAACAAAATGGCTTTACTTTGATATGGTACCAGGAGAGTTTGAAATCAGAGAAGGAACTGCCCAATATACTGGAAGCCTCTGCGTTATAGGTACTGAACTGGATGAAGTAAAATTAGCCCAATTATTTCATGTCTAGATACTGATTATAAAGATGGTCTTTAGAAAGCACTCTTTATTTAATGAGTTAGGGTGCAGGAGGATTTTGAATATTATATAGAGGAAGTGGTTACATGAATATACCTGTATTTTTATTTACTGGTTTCTTAGAAAGTGGAAAAACAACATTTATTCTTGACACCCTTAGGGATCCGGAGTTTATTTCAAAAGGGAAGACCTTGGTAATTCATTGTGAGGATGGAGAGGTAGAATATCCAATTAAAGAGTTAAAATCTAAACATATATCCTTGGTCTCTGTAGAAAATGAAGAAGAGCTTACAGAAGAGCTTTTAGAGAAGTTAAATAGAAAATATCAACCAAAGCAAGTTATTATTGAACATAATGGGATGTGGGATGTGAATAGATTTTTAGCTTTGACTCTTCCAAAGAGCTGGGCTATAGCACAGATACTTACAACAATAGATGCTTCAACCTTTTCAATGTATGTTAATAACATGAGATCACTACTTATGCAGCAGGTAGCCCATTCTGATTTAATAGTTATTAATAGATGTAAGCAGGATACAGACCAATTGGTATTCAGAAGAAATATTAAGGCTATAAACAGAAAAGCGCAGCTTATTTATGAAACTGTAGATGGAATTATTATGGAGCATCAAAAGGAAATTCTCCCATATAATATTAATTCATCGGAGATTACTATACTGGATGAGGATTTTGGTATATTCTACCTTGATATAACGGAGCATCCCGAAAAGTATCAAGGGAAAATCGTGAAGTTTAGAGGAACAGTCTACAAAGAAAGAGATGTGTCAAAAAATACCTTTGTGGCAGGACGTCTAGCTATGACCTGCTGTGCCGACGATATATCATACATAGGCTTAGTTTGTAGATATACTATGGCTGAGAGCTTAAATTCTCAAGATTCCGTGTATATTAGCGCGAGAGTAAATATAGGGGTTAGTTCTCTTTATAAGGGAGAAGGGCCTATATTAAGAGTACTCTCTGCAGACGAGGCGCAAAAACCAGAAGATGACATAGTATATTTCAACTAATAGAAATTGATACTACATAATTAATCTAATAAACACAATTACAGACCCCAAAAGCATATCTAAAATTGTTATAGAATATATATCAATATAGCAATATATAGAAGGAAGAGTAGGATATATGGATGTTAAGTTATTTAATAAGATAATTACAGCCTTAATTTTAATTCTTTTTACCTGCTTAGGGTCTGTGCTTTTATTAGGAAAGGGTAGTAAGACCTTTTCCCTGACAGGAGAGCGGAAGCTCCCTATTTATTCTGTGGAAAAGGAAGGCAGTGAGGTATCTTTAACCTTTGATGTAAACTGGGCCGAGACAGATTACATTTATGATATATTGGATATTTTAAAGGAGAAGAAGGTTAAAGCTACTTTCTTTATAATGGGAGGCTGGGTAGAAACTAACGAAGAAAATGTAGAAAAGCTCAAGAGAATATATGCAGAAGGTCATGAAATAGGTAATCACAGCAATATGCATCCTGACATGACCAGGATATCCAAAGAAAGAATGATAAAAGAAATTGAACTAACAGATGCTGTGATATATAAATACCTAGGTATAAGAACAGACTTATTTAGGTGTCCAAGCGGTGCTTATAATGATGCTGTGATAGAAACTGTTGAAAGCACTAACCATTATTGTATTCAATGGGATGCAGATAGCGTTGACTGGAAGGAACAAGGAGCAGAAATAGAATATCAAAGGATTATGAATAAAGTGAAACCGGGCTCAATAATGCTCTTTCATAATGATGCAAGATATACTCCGGGAAATTTAACTAGAATTATTGATGATTTAAATAATAAAGGTTATCAATTTGTTATAATTTCTCAATTAATATACAAGGATAATTATTATATTGATAATGATGGAAGACAATTTATCAAATAATTCTGTTGAATTTTTAACAGAGTGTGTATTATAATGAGTATATATATAAAGAAGCAATATTATAAACATTCTGGTATAAGGGTAATATTTTAATTATTTTTAACATATTTTATTTTAAAGATTAAAAAACCAAGGGAGAGAGGGTTAGGATGGACAATTTGATGTTAAACAATAAGATTTATTTGGAGGGAACTGTAGTATCGAACTTATCCTTTAGTCACGAAATGTACGGTGAGGGATTTTACAACTTTGAATTGGAGGTAATGAGACTTAGTGATACCAAGGATATTTTAAACATAACTGTATCAGAAAGAATTATTACTGATATGGAGCTATCCATTGGTAAAGATATAATTGTTGAAGGACAATTAAGATCCTACAATAAATTTATGGATGGAGCAAATAAGCTGATACTTACAGTGTTTGCTAGGAATATAGAGCCTTGCTTAGTAAGAAGCAAGAATCCTAATGAGATTTTTCTTGATGGGTTTATATGTAAAGAGCCAGTATATAGGACAACTCCTTTTGGGAGGGAAATAGCTGATGTACTTTTAGCTGTTAATAGAGCTTATAATAAATCAGATTATATACCTACTATAGCCTGGGGAAGAAATTCTAGATTCTGTCAGAATCTAGGTGTTGGAGATAACATAAGAGTATGGGGGAGACTTCAAAGTAGAGAATACCAGAAAAAGGTTTCTGATACAGAAGTAATTAAAAAAGTAGCTTATGAGGTTTCTATTTCTAAGATGGAAAGAGTTGGCAAAGAGTCTCAAGATATTGAAGAAGAAATTAGTGTTGGTTAAAGAAAAAGGTGCGATATTCGCACCTTTTAATTATTTTCTTAAATCATCTAATAGCTTTGTTTTATCTTTCGTTTTTTCATCTACTGTTTTAATAATCTTAGCAGGAGTACCTGCAACAACTACCCCTGAAGGAACATCTTCAACAACCACAGAGCCAGCAGCTACCACAGAGCCTTTACCTATATGTACTCCTTCAAGAATAACAGCATTAGCTCCTATTAAAACCTCATCTTCTATAACACAGGGTTCTTTACTTGGTGGTTCAAGTACCCCTGCAACCACTGCTCCTGCACCAAGATGAACATTTCTTCCTATTTTTCCTCGAGCACCTACCACAGCGTTCATATCAATCATGGCACCTTCACCTATTTCTGCTCCTATATTAATAACTGCACCCATCATGATTACAGAGTTCTTTCCAATTGTTACTTTATCTCTGATAATAGCACCAGGTTCTATTCTGGCATCTATGTCTCTAAGGTCCATAAGAGGAATAGCTGAATTCCTTCTGTCATTTTCAATCCTGAAGTTTCTTATTGTGGCTTGATTTTTAATTATAACCTCGCTTATAACATTACTTTCTCCAAAGAGTATATAAAAGCCGTCGTTCCCAAACCATTCTAGCTCTCCTAAGGTGTTTTTATCAATAATTCCATTAATATAAACCTTAACGGGGGTCGTCTTTTTAGCTTCTTTTATAAATCTTGCTATTTCATAAGGATCTGTTAAGTTGTAACTCATGGGATCATCCTTTCTAACTAAATTTAAGATTAAACTTACTGCAATAATGATATTATAATAAATAAAGTGGTTTATTTAAAGCATTATTACAATTATAATTATTAAGTAAAGGAGGGGATAGCAGTGAATAAAAATTTGCAGGGAATAGAAATATCTGGAATAAGAAAATGCTTTAATAAGCTACAGGAGGTTCCAGATGCTATATCCTTAACC
>JAEXSY010000444.1 GCA_023440105.1 Bacillota bacterium | reverse complement strand
CATCACCTAATGTATATGATAAAGCAATCTGAGCATGACCATTTTCTTTGTTTGCAGCTTTAACAGCTGTTTCTAAGTTTCTTAAATCATTTAAGCAGTCAAAAATTCTAATAATATCGATACCATTAGCAATTGACTTCTGAACAAAATATTCTACAACATCATCTGAATAATGACTGTAGCCTAAAATATTCTGTCCTCTAAAAAGCATCTGAAGCTTTGTATTCTTAAAGCCTGCTCTCAGCTTTCTAAGCCTTTCCCATGGATCTTCCTTTAAAAATCTAAGGCTAGCATCAAAAGTGGCTCCACCCCAGCACTCTACCGCATGATAACCCACTTTATCCATCTTATCTATAATAGGAAGCATATCCTCTGTTTTCATTCTCGTAGCAATCAAGGATTGGTGAGCATCACGTAAAACTGTTTCTACTATTTTTGTTGGTCTTTTCGAGTTTTTTTCCATACTAAATCTCCTTTATATAGTTCCATGCTTCTTAGGGGGAATACTTTCCCTTTTCCCAAACAGCATTTCAAAGCAACTTATAACATATCTTCTAGTATTTTCAGGGAGTATAATATAGTCTATATAACCCCTTCCAAGAGCCGCCTCTATGCTCCCTTGAAGTTTTTCATATTCTTTTTCCTTTTCCTTTATCACTGAAAGCTCACAGTTACTATACATAACCTTTGCCGCAGAGCTTGCCTCCATAGGAGCTACCTTAGCCTCCGGCCAGGCACAAACTATATCGCTGCCTATAGCCTTGCTATTCATTACATTATAGGCATTTCCATAGGCTTCTCCTATTATCACATTTACCTTTGGTACTGAGGAGGAAGCGAAGTAATAGGCAAGCCTTCCAGCAGCATAAGCTATATTCTTCTCTTCTTCTATTGTAGCCTCAAAGCCTCTAACATTAGTGAGAGTTAATATAGGAATATTGAAGCCATCACAAAAGCTTACAAAGTCTGCTGCTTTTCTGCAACCTCTTGAGGTCAGCACATTATCAAAGGTCTCAATTAATTTTCCTCCTTGATCATATAGCTCTGTCCTGTTTGCAATAGCACCTACGGTAGTGCCATTTATTCTCACAAATCCCACAGTGATTTCCCTGGCATAATCTCTCTTAACCTCATAAAAGCTATTATCGTCAGCAATGGTAGCTATCAGTCTATCGGTGGCCCCGACATATTTAGATGCACCTATAGAGCTTCTGTTTAATTCATCATTAACCATATCTTCTACGGCAAATTCCTTATTGTTAGATGGAAGAATTGTTATTAAGCTCCTCATTTCCTTCAATATATATCCTTCCTCTCCCACCACATCTATAAGGCCTGCTTGTTTACTCTGGAACTCTCCTGAGGCTGTATTGCATCTACTCTCTTCATTTCCTGTAATAGTGTTGGGACTATTAATGAAGAGCCTTCCTCTTTTTTCTTCCATGAAAGTAAAGTCTGCCATAGATGTAAGCAATGCAAGTCCTCCCCCACAGCTCCCAAAAACACCCACTATTTGTGGTACTAATCCCGAAGCTATAGCCTGCTTTTTATAAAGCTCTCCAAGACCATGTAATGCATCATTTCCTTCCTGAAGCCTTACACCACCACAATCTATAAGTCCAATAACTGGTGCTCCCATTTTTAATGCCATGTCATAAATGTTTATAATTTTTTTACAGTGCATTTCTCCCACTGTACCATTTAACATAGTGGTATCCTGACTATATACATATACTAGGTTTCCATTAATGACTCCATACCCTGTTATCACGCCATCACCAGGGGTCCTTTGTTCATTAAAGTTGAAATCAGTGCTTCTTGCTGTTATGCTGGCTCCTATTTCCACAAAGCTCCTGTCATCTAGCAAGGAAGCTATTCTCATTCTAGCGGCTGTTGCATCTTTATTGTGCATTATATTACCTCCATATAAAAAAGATAATTGTCTATTAATAAAGGATCTACTAATAATCAAGACAGCCCTTTATTATAGCTTATCCCAACTCTTTAACAAGCTTAATAACGGCTTCTAAAGCGTCAGTTGGCAGCTTATCATAACCATCTTTAAAAGTATCTCGTGACTTTATAAAGTTTAATCTATCGTGCATTCTTGCTCTTAATTGCATTATATAGGCCTCATCCTTCATATTTGGTATAAAACCCTCCCATTCCAGTATTTCAATATCTGAAAATGGTTCCCATGGCTTAAATTCTGCTTTTTCTTCTACTATAGCCTCTAATATTCCAAGAGTATCCTTAGGCTTAACCTTTTTACCCATAAAATCACCAGTATTAACTATGTAGCAGTCAACTCCTCTAACCTCTATAAGCTCCTTAAACTTTTCATAGTCATTAGCTAAGGGATAGGTTCTGAATGGATTAGCATAAGGCTCCACTACTAGTGCATCAGGATCTACTCCCGGAGATAGTCGCTCTGCACTGCTTCTCTTTGTTGCTAGAGTTGCCCCCATGACAGAAGCAAGGCTTGCCCCCTTAAGCTTAACCACCGGTGGCAGTGTAGGATCCTTCATTATCCAGAAGATTGCGTTAACTGATTCCTCTATTTTATCTACTCTATTTGGTGACCAAAGCTTAGATTTTATCGCTCTTCCATTACCATTTCTGATATCCTCTGTTACCAAAACAACCTTTCCCTCTTCATCAAGAGTTGCAGAGCAGTTTTGTGCTGTAAGAAGATATTTATTATCTTCACAATTAGTAGGATAATCAGCAGTTTTATCAAAATATGTTGGCTCTAAAGCAATTGAAGCTCCTGTTTCAGTATTAATGATAAAAGCATCATCATGAAGTACCGTAACATCATACTTTCCACCATGTTTGGCATGGGTAAGGGTTGATTTTCCTGAACCAGAAAGTCCAAAGACGCTGGCTACGTATTTTCTGCCGTCTGGAAGGGAATACTTCTTCTGTCCACCGTGACAAGAAGCATAACCGTGTCTGTTAGCTATAGCCCAGGCTATTGTAAGAGTACCTTTTTTATGCTCTCCAAAATATCTCATGCCAAGAAGAGCGGCACAATTAGCTTCTGTATTAAAATAAGTAAGGCCTAATGGATGCTCCTGGTGCTTCCACTGTGGGTCAGAAAAAATATAGATATCTGCTTCATTTTCTATTGTCTTGGAGCTTTTATACATCCTGTTATAGCAATCGGACATGTATTGAAAGTTAAGCATCCAGGAGTAAAGAATGTTCTCTTCCCCTTCAGGTATCAAGAGGTGAGCCTTCACCATGAATTCAGGGTCTAAACCAATATATACCTCTCCATGATACATCCGATTATATCTGGTATCATATACAGCATCCATGAGCTTTTTATCCAGGTCTTCAGTATTTACATAAGGCTCCCCAGTGACTCTTCGTGCAGCAGCACAGCGGCCGGTTACAGAACCATCATTAAAGAGCAAAACCCTTGCATCAGCATTAAGTCCAAACTCCTCTCCTCTATAAACAGGCATATCAGTAACTATTGTACCTGGTGAATTCTTTGCCAGCTTATAAGCCTCATTAAGGGTATTAACTTTCACCACATTATTACCATAAAAGGCAGCTTCAATAATAGAACGGGTTTTTGAAAAACCAATATTCCCCTTTCCTATCTCCGCTCTTGGATAATATGCTTTTGTTGACATCTCGATCCTCCTAACAATATTACACTTATTATTTATTAAGCTTTTAAAATCTTTCTCTTTCTACATAAGTAGTATGAAGCAGCTCATGGGACTTATGTCCTCCTGGTTCTCCCAGGTATTCATTATATATCATCTTTATTGCAGGATTTTCATGAGACATTCTAACAGTCCTGTTCTCATCAATATTATAAAGGGCCTTAGCTCTGAGCTCTCTAAGGTTCACATTATTTCTTATGCTATCAGGAAGGGTTGGCTGACCACCGCCATTTACGCAGCCTCCTGGACATGCCATTATTTCTATAATATGATATTCCTTTTCTCCGCTCTTTACACTGTCCAGTACTTTTCTAGCATTAGCAAGACCTGAAGTAACCGCTACCTTAACCTCTATACCTGCTACATTATAGGTAGCTTCCTTTATTCCTTCAGTACCTCTAACCTCATTAAATTCAATCTTTTCAAAATCTCCATCTAACCAGTGACTAGCTGTTCTAAGGGCGGCCTCCATAACACCACCGGTAGCTCCAAAGATAGCTCCTGCACCAGAACCAACCTCAAAAGGAACGTCATAGTCTTCATCAGGAAGTTCATTGAAGTTAATAGCTGCTCTCTTAATCATCCTGGCCAACTCTCTGGTGGTTAAAGCAACATCCACATCCTGAAGCCCATCTCTCTTCTGCTCATCTCTTGTTACCTCAAACTTCTTAGCAGTACA
>JAEXSY010000408.1 GCA_023440105.1 Bacillota bacterium | reverse complement strand
TGCTTTTCTTAAGTTTCTCTTTCTCTTAGAACTTTTCTTTGTCAATATGTGGCTCTTAAACGCTTTTGCTCTTTTAAGTCTTTCACTACCTGTTTTCTTAAATCTCTTTGCTGCACCTCTATGAGTTTTCATTTTTGGCATGATAAAATCCTCCTCTCAAGTTACGCTTTCTTGGGAGCCAAAATCATAGTCATATTTCTACCTTCAAGTTTAGCTGGCTTTTCGATATTACATACATCCTCAAGCTTATCAGCAAAATTCTTCAATATTCTTTGCCCAATATGTGAATAATCTGCTTCTCTTCCTCTAAACCTAACAGTCACTTTAACTTTGTCTCCATCAAGCAAAAATTTTCTTGCATTATTTGCTTTAATGCTAACATCATGTTCTTCTATTTGTGGACTGAATCTGATTTCTTTTACATTAACAACCTTTTGCTTTTTCTTAGCTTCTTTTTCCTTCTTAGATTGCTCGTAAATATACTTACCAAAGTCCATTATTTTACATACTGGTGGATTAGCATTAGGTGATATCATAACCAGGTCTAGTTCCTTTTCTTCTGCAAGTCTTAGAGCTTCTCTGGATGATAGTAATCCAAGCATAGATCCATCTGCATCTATTACCCTTATCTCTTTTTCCCTAATATCTTCATTAAGCAAATAGTTTTTATTAATACGCTTCACCTCCGGTTAAATATAGGCATATAAATGTATAAATATAAAAAGGACGACATAAGCCGTCCTCTAAATATCACAATAATATCAAAGTAATATCATAACCCTACTAGCAGTGCTGTAAGGTGAGAAACGGCAGTTCCTACTTGACATAATGATTTTATCATCTACTATTATAAAAGTCAACATATTATTTTTTTGAACCTTTATAGCTCCTGAGTCTTTAACAAATATCACCTCTTAATCAAGGTGGTTAATAGGGATTATCCTATCTTCATCTATATTATAGCCTTCAACATTTTCATCCTCTGAGGTTCTGTTTACGAGATCTATGGTTTCTTCTGTATATTTGCAGATAGAACATCCCTGACAATATATAACTCTACCTACAAACACATTGTTTATTGTTTCTAAAAACTCTTTATTATTACAATTCTTGCTTCCATGGATAATAACTTTTCTTGGAGAATTAGTTATTAATCCACTTATAACAATATCCTCCATATTACCCATGCCGTTAAATTTATTATCAGACAAATCATTTATAAAATCCTGAAAAATATCCTTTCCATAACTATCCAATAAATTATACTCCCCATATCTATTTATATGGATATTGACTTCATAAATCTTGCTTTCTTGTACATCTACAAAATATCTAAGAAGCTTAATAAATTCATTGTACTCCTTTTCTATCATATACTTTTCTACAACCCTGTCAATCACTGCTTGAATATCTTCAATTAAGTCCTTAATCCTAAATATAATGAAACCATTAATATTAATTTCTCTTTTTTCCTCTATGCAGTCCTTTATTTTCTCAATGATATTATTAATCCTGTTCATACAGTAAATATAGGTTTCATCCATAACAACATCATCACCACGAAGAATTTCCATTACCTTAGTTTCAATATCAATTAATTCATCATGTTTTAAAAAATAATAGGTATCTTCTAAGAGTTCATACATTTCTTTGTTTCTAAAATAATCTATTATAATCTTATAGAGAATATTGCTTATATACAAATAAACCATCTTTTCTAAAGGCTCTCTATAATCCTTATCATCACAAATTATATTTATGAAGTGAGTATTTCCTTCAATATTTTCCGATATTCCAATAACCATATTTTTATTTTTAAAATTTTGTTGCATGTTTTGTATTTGATCTACTATATTTATATCACCCTCATAAGCAAGCTTAAGAAGTATCATAACCTCCTCACTCCTTCCTTAAATATAGTATGTATTCAAAAGTAATGTATATACAAAATAATTGTAACAATTATCGACACATCTATTTTAAAATTATTATTCTGGAGTTACAATATTTTATATATTTGAAAAGGAGCATATTAAATATGTATACTATAGTTGATGAAAGACTATTTATTGAAGAAGAAGAAGCCCTAGAAAAGCTGGGTTATAAAGTTATAAAATGTCCTAAAACCACCTTAGTAAATACAGCTATAGCTTGCCATCCTGATATTCAGCTCTTCTTAATAGACGAAAAAACCATAATAGTTCACAAAAACATAGATGAGAAATTTAAAAATGAACTCAAAGCTATGGAATACACACTTATAGAAAGTACAGCTTCCCTTTCCTGCCATTATCCTGGAGATATATTGCTAAATGCATATCAAACTAAAGAGTATTTCGTACACAACATTAACTTTACTGATAAAAGCCTCTTGTCTCATTTAAAAAACAAAAAGCTAATTACAGTAAAGCAAGGTTATACAAAATGTTCTATATTACCAATCAGCGAAAAGGCTATAATCACTAATGATCCTTCCATAGCCTCAGCACTACTACCATTTGGCTTTGACGTCTTAAAACTCCCTTATGGAGATATTCTTCTCCCGGGTTATAACTATGGATTTATTGGTGGTTGTGGAGGAGTATCTCCTAAGGGTGAATTATTGCTCTTTGGAGAATTAAACAATTATATTTACCACCAGGAGATTATGAGATTTTTACTAAAATATGATGTAAGGCCAATTCCTCTGTCCAGAGGAAAACTAAAGGATAGAGGAAGCATTTTCTTTATATAATAGCTATTAATAACATTGAGAAATAAAAAAAGAGTTTTCAAAGATAAATCTTTGAAAACTCTTTTTTATGGAGGCGCCACCCGGATTTGAACCGGGGATAAAGGTGTTGCAGACCTGTGCCTTACCACTTGGCTATAGCGCCATGTTTGGAGCGGAAGACGGGATTTGAACCCGCAACTTTCACCTTGGCAAGGTGACACTCTACCGTTGAGTCACTCCCGCAGATGGTGGCTGGACCAGGAATCGAACCAGGGACACGAGGATTTTCAGTCCTCTGCTCTACCGACTGAGCTATCCAGCCAAAGTCTTAGAAAAAATCTAAGACCATATGGTGGGAACAACAGGGCTCGAACCTGTGACCCTCTGCTTGTAAGGCAGATGCTCTCCCAGCTGAGCTATGCTCCCAAGTGAACTACAAGGAAAATTATAATATAGATAGACTATCTTTGTCAATAATATAAATTCATATATTTTTAAAAAAGCTACTGTGATTCTAACGACTCACAGCAGCCTTTTATTATTGCTCTTTCTTGTTACTTTCCTCTAGGAGTCTTCCTATATCTTCGTGAGAAAAGATATATTTAGTATTGCAGAAATGACATATAAGCTCTTCCTCTTTTTTATCTTCATACAGCTCCATCAAATCCTTCTTTCCAATACTAAGAAGAACACCTTCTACCTTTTCTCTGGAGCAATCACATTTATACTGTGGTGTTACTTCTTCTGTCAGCTTTAAATCCATATCTTCAAAAATATATTCCATTATTTCTTCTATGCTTCTTCCTTCGCTTAAAAGCTTTGTAATTGGCGGAACTTCTTCCAGCCTATAGGTAATGAGATCAGCAAGAAGCTCATCCGCCTCAGGCATAAGCTGAATAATAAACCCGCCAGAAGCCTTGATAGAATAATCTACATCCACTAATACACCAAGAGCTACTGCTGTTGGAACCTGTTCAGAAGCAGTAAAGTAATAAGCAATATCCTCAGCGATTTCACCGGAATAAATAGGCACTTGTCCTACATAAGGCTCCTTTAACCCCATATCTCTTATAACCATAAGATTTCCATCTCTGCCAATTGCACCACCTACATCTAGCTTACCTTTAGCATTTTGTGGTAGATGAACCTTAGGATTTCCTATATATCCCTTAACAGAAGCATCGCTATGGGCCGTTACTACAATTCCTTGTGCTTCACCTCCACCGTTTATTTGAAGAGTCAATGCATCACCTTCACTTTTCAGCATTACACCCATAAGTGTACCTGCAGTAAGCATTCTACCTAGGGCTGCTGCTGCTGTAGGTGTACACCCATGGATTCTAGAAGCTTCTCCAACTAATTCTCTAGTATCTGCTGCCATTACTCTTATCATACCGTTTTTTGCAATTCCTCTAATTAATTTATCCATTAGTTCTCTCCTCTTTTTAAAGTATATACAATTCTTTCAGAGTTTGTATTCGAAAGGATACCATCATTATAATCCTCATTTTTCGATAATATTTTGAATCCAGTATCTTTTATTATTTCTTCTATAAACTCTTCTTTATAAGCTCTTTCTATATGTTCTTCCTGAAATCTTTTATAGTATTCACCTTCCTTAATAAAAAAAGTGAGGTACATATTTAAGATATCAGCCTCAAATTCATTTTCCCAGCAATAGAATAGCTCTTCTGTGTCGTAGGTATAAGTATTATTACCCAGTACCTCGCTGAGTTTATAATAAGAATTAATATCAAAAACAAATATCCCATCATCCTCAAGATGATCATAAACTCTGGCAAAGAATTTTTTTATATCATTATCCTCCAGGATATAATTTACTGCATCTAATACACAGGTAATAACATCAAACTTTTCGCAAAGGTCCAAGTCTACCATATTCTGACTTATAAATCTTATGTTCTTTTCTCCTCTAAACTTAAGCTCAGCTTCTGAGAGCATTTCTAAGGAGTAGTCTACAGCCCTCACCTCATGGAAAAACTTGTACAACTTTTCTAAAACAATACCTGTACCACAGGCAATATCGAGATATTTATTCTTCTTAGTACCATTCCTGTCAGCAGCCTTTAAAATATAGCTAGAAATCTTATCGTAATCAATATCTTCTGTAATTAACTTATCATAAATTGATGCTAAATTTTCATATGAGCTATTCATAAAGCTACCCCCTAAAGAACCCTGTTTACATAAATAATATAGATAAAAAGAGATAACGTCAATAGAATAGCTATTTACCTTTTTCTAGAATTTCTTTATTTGATGGAACTCTAAGGAGCTTTTTCCTTTTAGTCATTACTCCACCTATTCTGCCTGTCTCCTCTGCCGTAAGACCGCTCCACCCTAAAGCTTCTACCTTTTCCTTTAAGCCAAGCTCCTCAGCAATCTCATATTTAAGCTTCTCTCTGAGCTTTTCCGCCTCAGTTAATTCCCTATTTGCTTTTAATTTTGACTTTATAACTTTTTTTAATGGAGTTTTACTCAAAGCACTCACCGCCAAAGAGAATTTATTTGTAATATATTTTAACCTTATATATGTAATTTATTCTTAATAAAGTAATCACTGAGTGCTAAAATAATATATAGATATGTATTTCCCTCTAAGTACAATATATAATATACTAAACTTAGGGATTTTTAAGTAATAGTCCAATACCTTTTATAAAATTTTTAAAACTTACTTATATTTTTTCTTTACAATTGTTTGCAGCATTGAATAATATGTAAGAAACCCATATTTAATTAATAACATATCAATTTAATAAAGGAGAGATGAAAATGGCAATATTCACTGGCTCTGGAGTGGCAATAATCACCCCATTTAATGAAGAAGGAGTAGACTTTTCAAAACTGCAGGAGCTTCTTGAATGGCACGTAGAAAATCATACCGATGCCATTATTGTATGTGGTACAACAGGAGAAGCCTCTACTATGACTGAATCAGAAAGAAAAGCCACCATAGAATTCACCGTAAAAACTATAAATCACAGAATTCCTGTTATAGCCGGTACTGGAAGCAATAACACAAAGGCTTCTATAGAAATGAGCAAATGGGCAGAAAAAATAGGTGTTGATGCCTTACTGGTTATAACTCCATATTATAATAAAACCACTCAAAAAGGTCTAATAGAACATTTTAAAGCGATAGATGCTTCTGTTTCTATACCTATAATACTCTATAATGTTCCTAGTCGTACTGGTATGAATATATCTCCAGAAACACTCCTTGAGCTATCAACATTGAAGAATATTAAAGCAATTAAAGAAGCCAGCGGCGATATAAGCCAAGTTGCAAAATATAAAGCTTTATGCGGTGATTCTATCGATATTTATTCTGGAAATGATGATCAGGTAATACCTATTCTTTCTTTAGGTGGTATTGGAGTTATCTCCGTTGCAGCAAACATCCTTCCTAGAGAAATGCATGATATGTGCTCCTTGTATATGAAAGGAAAACACCAGGAGGCCCTTAAGCTTCAAATAGGTTATCTCAGCTTAATAAATGCGTTATTTATTGAAACTAATCCTATTCCAGTGAAAACTGCAATGAATTTAATGGGTCTTCAGGTTGGTGATTTAAGACTCCCTCTCTGCTCAATGACCTCTAGCAATTTAGAAACGCTAAAGCTTGAACTTAAAAGAAATAATTTGATTAAATAGGAGGCACTTATGACAAAGATTCTTCTAAATGGCTGCATGGGAAAAATGGGCAAAACAATAACAAGGCTCGCAAAAGATAACCCAGATGTAAAAATAGCAGCAGGTATTGATAGAAACATTCCCGAGAATAATGATTATCCTGTATTTTCTTCCGTAAAAGATGTAAATATTGACTATGATGTTCTTTTGGATTTTTCCAGACCAGATTCTCTACATGAACTATTAAGCTTTTCAATAAAAAATAAAAAGCCTATTATTTTATGTACTACTGGTTATACAGATGATCAGCTCAAAAGCATAAAAGAAGCAGCTGAAGTGATTCCTGTATTTCGCTCAGCTAACATGAGTTTAGGAGTAAATATTGTGTCTCAACTACTAAAGGCAGTAGCACCAATCTTATATGAAGATTTTGACATAGAGATAATAGAGAAGCACCATAATGAAAAGGTTGATGCCCCAAGCGGCACTGCTCTCTTATTAGCCGATTCCATTAGAAGCTCATTAAAAGAAGAAACTAACTTAGTTTTAGGCAGAAATGGAAATAAAAAAAGAGAGAATAATGATATAGGAATTCATGCCATTAGAGGGGGAAGTATAGTAGGTGATCATGAAACTATATTTGCTTCTAAGGGAGAGATTATAGAAATAACCCATAAAGCCATTTCCAGAGATGTCTTTGGCTACGGGGCTCTCAAAGCTTGTAGCTTTATAATAGATAAACCTGCCGGATTATATGACATGAATGATGTTATAAACCTAAAGCTATAATAAAAAAGACTAGTTTTACTAGTCTTTTTTTATTTTTTATCTAACCATTTTCCTATTCTATTAAAGCCTTTCTGAAGCTCTTCTTTAGAGTAGCTATAGGATATCCTTATGAAGCCTTCTCCCTTCGATCCAAAGGCTGTGCCAGGGACACAGGCAACCTTACCATTATATAAAAGGTCATCACAAAATTCTTCACTTTTCATATTAAAGCTTTTAATTGAAGGAAAAACATAAAAAGCTCCTTCAGGCAGATTGCACTGAAACCCCAGGCCTATTAGCTTGTTATAAACAAAATCTCTTCTTTCACGAAAGACCTCTTTCATATAAGCTACATCCTCCATGGAGCTACGTAAGCCCTCTAGTGCAGCATATTGTGAGATAGAAGTGGCACAGGATACATTATACTGATGAACCTTCATAATCTCCTTAAGAATTTCCTTTGGGGCGCATATATATCCTACCCTCAGGCCTGTCATGGAAAACATTTTAGAAAAGCCGCTGACATATATTATCTTCTCCTTTATATCCTGATGCTCTGCAATTGAATAGTAATCAGAGTAACATAAAGCAGAATATATCTCATCGGTAATAACCAGTATTTCATTATCCTTTATTAGTTTATGAAGCTTTTCTCTATCCTCAAAGCTGAGAATAGCTCCTGTAGGATTTGAGGGAAAAGATATTACAAGAATATTGTTACTACCTTTCTTTATCTTTTCCTCTAAATCTTCAAAATTCAAGGAAAAATCTTCTTGAAGACTATATTCTTCTATTTCTGCACCTAATATAGTTCCAATGCTTTTATAAGCAGGATAACCAGGGCTTGGAATTATTAATCTATCACCAGGATTTATCAAGGCAGATAAGGCTGAGTACAAGCCTTCACTTCCACCAATGGTTATACATACCTCTTCTGGCTCATAATTAATATTATAGCTACGAAGATAGGAGCTTATCTCCTTCCTTAGTTCATAAATACCAGCATTAGCTGTATATATGGTATTATCATTATTAATAGCATCTATCATTGCTCTTTTTATCATATCAGGAACTTTAAAATCAGGCTGTCCTAAGGTTAAGGATATAGCAT
>JAEXSY010000082.1 GCA_023440105.1 Bacillota bacterium | reverse complement strand
ATCATCTAGTTCAGGAAGCTCCTTTGACTTTATTTCTTTTATTGTAACTTCAAAAGTTGCTGCCTTACCATTTAAATCTTCTTTTCCATAATTCTCTGGGAAGGTAACTGAAACATTCTTAGTTTCTCCTACCTTAGCACCTACTAATTGCTCTTCAAAACCAGCAATAAATGAACCAGAGCCTATTTCTAGCGGATAATCGTGACCTTCTCCACCTTCAAAGGCAATACCATCAATAAAGCCCTTGAAATCTATAACAGCGATATCTCCATTTTGAGCTTCGCCTTCCGCTTTAACCTCAACTCTTGCGTTTTTTTCCTGCATAGCTTTAAGCTGGCTATTAACATCCTCTTCAGTAGCTTCATAGCTTACCTTATTAATATCTATGTTCTTATAATCTCCTAATTCAACCTCTGGCATCACAGTAACTTTAGCCTTGTAAACTAAGTCCTTACCTTCTTCTACTTCAACAATATCAATTTCAGGATAATCTACTGGATTAACATCATTTTGATTAAGAGCCTCAGGATAGGACTCCTCTACAGCAAATTGTACAGCATCCTCTAAAAGAACTCCTGTGCCATAGTACTGCTTAACTACGTTCATAGGAACCTTTCCCTTTCTGAATCCTGGTACATTAAAGCTTTTAACATTTTTCTTATAAGCTTTTTTTATAGCTTCATTAAATTTTGCTGCATCAACAGTTACTTCTAATTCAATAACATTAGTCTCTATTTTTGTAAGTTTTACGTTCATTAAATAATTCCTCCTAAAAATACGTGAAGTTAATAATATTTCATTACTAACTATGTTATTATATCACAATATTTGTTTTATTTACAAATATTATTAAACTATATTTTATCATATTGGTGATAATTTTATCTTAGACTACCATTTTCTAAAAGAATTCTATTTACTCCATCAATGGTAACCTGAAGACCTTCTTCTGATAAGCTTCCAAAATTAATAACCTTTCCTTTAGAACTATTAATATACGAGTAACCCATAGTATTAGTATCTATAATCCATATGTACTCATTAGCTGAGTTTAACCATGGCAGATGACTTTTATACACAATCCTATTCTCTGATATGTATCTTGGCGAGCCATGCCAAAGATATTCAGGATTAGAGGTTAGAGTATTAGATTTATTAATTTTACTTCCTTTAGTGGTAGTATAATACTCATAGGTTAGATTCTTAATAGCACTCTCTGCTTCTATCTCATAAATATTCTGATCATTCACATCAAAAATCATCATTTTTTCCTTAGATGGGCTAACTTCATATTGAAAGCCTTCCCCACCGGAATATGATAGAAAAATAATCTTACCATCACTTTCCTTATAATAAGCTTTTCCCTCCTTACCTTCGGTCAGTGATATCTCAAAATATTTATCCTCAGCAGTATTCTCTTCCTCATTAGACTCTTTATCCTCCTGAGAATCCCCGTTATTACCGCTATTGGAGACAACACCCTCCTGTTGCTTTTCAGTAGATCCGTTGTCTTTATATTTGGCCTGGAGCTCCTTATAAAGGGAACTTCCCTTAATTAATTGGGATACTGGACTAACATACGCAAAAAATAAAATTATTACCATTAGGAACAGAACAAGGAAAGCTATCTTTTTTTGTCTTCTTTTTTTATGTTTCTGGTACTCTTTGCTAAAAATACTTGGCTTTCCCACGGTTTATACCTCCCGAATAATATTACACTATTATATATTATAACGTAAATAATTATAAGAAAGTAACTGTTTTTTCAAACAATTCACATTTAATATATATTTAATATGTAGATCTTAAACCATCAGTATTTTGATGGTTTAAGACTACTTATTTATTCTTAAGCTCAAGCCTTTGGCAGCATCCCTTGCCGCTTCCTGAACAGCCACAGGCTTTAGTATCCTTATTAACTGCACAGCAGGAAGGTCTTGTCATTACATTTTCTGAATAATCCTCATATTCCGGCTTATCCTTAAGATATATACCATTATTTTTCACATAATCACGTCCTCTAAAATAATTTATCATAAAGGACTTTTGTTGACAACAACAATTATGTATTTATAGAAGATTATCCACTAATTAAATATAGTTAATATAAAAATATCTACATGTATAGCCTCATTCAGTGTGACACTATAAGTATTCCCTAAAGCTATGGTTTTCAATATAAAACATACAACTGTTCTTATTAATTTTATAGATAGTTTTATAATCAAACTCCCTAAAATAAAACAAAACTCCGAAGGGTTAATTACCCTTCGAAGTTATATTTAGAAATTCACAAGACTTCTTGGATTCGTAGGTTGTCCATTTACTTTAATTTCAAAATGGAGATGGGGCCCAGTACTATTTCCTGTGCTTCCTACCAAAGATATTATCTGTCCTTGGCTAACCTGTTGACCAGTAGATACCTTTAAAGCACTATTGTGGGCATAGAGACTTTGAACACCATTACCATGATTAATTATAACCACATTACCATAGCCCCCCATCAATCCTGAAAAAGCAACAGTTCCACCTCTTGTCGCATAAACTGGACTTCCTGTAGATGCAGCAATATCAATTCCTGCATGAAGCTTGTATATCCCAGTAACAGGGTTTGTTCTATAACCATACTCAGAAGAAACTCTCCCATTAGCTGGTCTTATGTATCCATTATTATTAGAAGGTTGTCCACTATTATTGGACCCTTGATTACTTTTATTAAGCTCTGCCATGAACCTATCCATCTGAGCCTGAAGCTCCTCGTTGATTTCATCTATTTCATGGATTTCAGCTTTTAAACTCTTTTCTTCCGCACTAAGATTTGCATACTTACTCTGCTGCTCAGCTTCTAAAGCCCTAAGTTCTTCTATTTTAGCATTTAATTGCTTTTTCTTTTCTTCTCTCTCTGCCTTGGCACCTTTAAGGCTAGCTTGCTCTTCAAGCACCTTCTGCTTATTTACCTCCAGCTCCTGAGCCTGGCTATCTAGCTTTTCTTTATCAGCCATTAATTGGGCTTTGAGATTTTCAATTTCATTAATTAAGGCATTATCAGTAATAATCACCCTGCTAATAGTTGCAACACGAGAAACTAAATCGCTTAGACCTTCACTCTCCATTAGTACTACAACAAATTTTTCATAAACATTATTTTTGTATAGATTTCTAAGCCTTTTTCCTAGAAGCTCTTCCTTATATTTAATTTCTTTTTCCTTTTCAGAAATATTTACCTTAACTATCTCAATTTCCTTTTCAACCTTTACTATTTCCCCTTGAATAGTATTAATTTTATTTTCAGATGCAGTTATTTTACTTTCTATATCATTGATAACCGCTTGTTCTGATGCTATTTCTGAATATCTAGCATTTATATTTCCTTGCAATGTACTTATTTCATCAGAAACGGCTTTTTTACTGTTATTCACCTCATTAACCTTATTTTCTAGGCTGTCTATTCTTTTTTCATTTTCTCTCATCTGTTCCTGTCTTTTTTCAATATATGCAGGCGCAGCTTGTACTACAGTAATTTGTCCTACCAGAACAATTCCCGCTATCAATAAAGCTATAGTCTTTTTATTCATAAAATTTAATTCCCCTTATCATTATATTCTTAAATCACCCTAGATGAATTATACACTTTTTCTTGGAATTTTGAACTATTTTGTGTATATTTTATCACGGTTTTACTTAATATTAATTTATTATTTATACATTATTAACATAACAATCCTCCATAATATTCCTGCAGTTAAATTTTGTGAAAATTCAGCAAATAACCTCAGGTATATAGGTTTCTTTTTTCATAGTTCTAGTTATTTTCTTCACCCCAGTTATGAATTTTATAAGAATAAGAAAATAATATTTACCTTTATTAAATCTATTATTTAATTCTATTTATATTTTCGATTGCGCGTCTATATTTCTTAATAATTTTTTGAGTTTTTCTGTATTTTAATAGCTATGTATAATCACTCTTTTATATGTCGTGTTATTTCGACTTTTGCAACTTTTATTATAATCTAAATATAATTATTTTAATTTTTATTATTAAACTATTGCATTTTTCGACTTTATATGTTAACATAAACATGTAAACAATATTAATCAGTTAACCCTTATAATATTTACCATAAATCAATTCCTTAATATTTACCAAAAGAGACTCTTTTAAGAGTCTCTTTTGGTTTTTATGTTATTCTTTTTAAAAAGAAGAAGGATATATAAGTATTAAATTAAACTATATTTTTTGATATAATGATAGAAATAAATATTAGGAGGAAAGTATACTTGAAAAAATTCACGAGCTTGGTTAATGAGCTTTTTTACAAAACTAAGAAATATTTACAGACTCACAAAGAAACGAAATATCTAATCCTCTTAACACTAGTACTTACAATCGCTTTTATAGGCTTTTATATAGGAAGGAACAGTACCGGTAAAAATTATATGATCAATGGCTTTCACAAAGCTATTACCTCTAATAATACCAGGGCCCTAATGAAATATGTTACTGTAAAGGATGATGCTGTCCCTATAACAGAAGATACCATACAGCCCTTTTTAGATTACTTAAATAATTCAGAAGGTCGATCATCTCAATTTATTAAATACCTAAAAAGTCAGAAGGCTCTTGAAGATGGAGGAATAGCAGAAGTTAAGGAAGTAAAAGAAGGCTTACTAACAAAGTGGAAAATCGAGCTAAAACCAGTATTTCTTCAGATCACAACTAGCTATAAGGACACAGAGCTGTATCTTCAGAATATAAGCTACGGAAGAACCACAGAAGATAATTCTATCACTGAGCTTGGCCCGCTATTACCTGGTAAATATAGTATAAAGGTTAAGCTTTCAAATGAATATGGAGAGAGCGTGGCAGAAAAATCAGTTCAGCTTTTGGAAGGTACTATAGCCACAACCTTAACCCCACCAGCAGAATATATTACTCTTTTGAGCAATTATCCAGAAGCAGAGGTATTCATTAATGATAAAAGTACCAACCTTACCGTTAAAGAATTTAACAATATAGGTCCTGTGCCTTTAGAAAGCGATATTAAAATCCATGGAGAAATGACCTTTCCCTGGGGCACCATTAAAAGCAAAGAAATAACCTTAGCGGATACACCTAGTTTAAGACTAGATATTGATCCTCTAAATGATGTAATTAAAGAGCAGCTAGAAGAAGCATATAGAAGTTTTTATAATCAGCTATTTAAAGCTTTAAATAATGAGGATTTATCCTTAGTGGAGGAACCATCAAGAGCCGCTGCGGAAAAACTCTATAACCGTTATAAGAGTACTGCACTTATATTTAAGGATTCCTACGAAATTACTGAGATACTCTGGGAAGAAAGTGCCGTGGCTTTAAAGAGGGAAAATGGTAGTTACATCTCTAATGCTCTAGTAAATCTTGAACTTAATAAAAATAAGACCATTTTGGGCTTTCCTATTAGCTCTAAGCCAGATAAGCTATCCTTTCAGACCTTTTTAACCTATAACCCTGATAATGCTAGCTGGTATGTATCCTCAATCAATGATCTAAGCAAATAAAAAAGCGGTTAATCCGCTTTTTTAATTATAAGTATCTCTCCAGATTTAAGGTTTAACTTCCCTTCTGTTTTTAAACTTTCATAGTCATTTACATTTGAGTAAAGGACATTATAGCTACCCTTTTCAATATTCAATTCACTTTCATCATCTGAAAGGCTCACAAAAATATAGGCTTTTGACCCCTTATAAGCTCTCTCCACAGCATACACTGATTTATGGTCATGGTCTAAGGCTTCTATTTCACCTAAGCTAAGCTCTGGATTATTCTTTCTCAAGTTAATTATTGTCTTATAAAGATTAAAAAGTGAATCCTCCTGCTCCATCTGATTCTCCAGTGCTATAGAGCTATCATTAGTTATATCAATCCACTGGGTATTCTTTTTGAAGTCAGTGCTCCAGAGGAAAGGCTCTCTTATCCTTTCATCTGGCTTTTTGCCGCTCATCCCTATCTCTTCTCCATAATAAATGTATGGAGTTCCCGGCAGGGTCAGATATATCACAGCTGCAGCCTTATATTTATCTATATTTACCAATTGATTCATTATTCTATTTTGATCATGATTAGAAAGAAATGGAGCAGGTACAAAATCAGGGTTCTTCTCTTTCAATTTTTTATGAGAATCTGCAAGCTTTTCCCCAAGTACACTCAAATTACTCCATTTTAATCCATTTATTATATCTTCCCCCATAGAAAAGACAAAAAAGCTATCTAAAACCTCAGCATAGGGCTCCATACCTCTAATATTATCCCAGACCTCTCCAACAAGAACGGCTTCAGGATTTATTTCCTTTACATAGCTATTAAATTCCTTCCACCATCGGAGATTATCCTCTATATCATTATATATCCATTTGGCAGCATCCAGTCTGAAGCCATCTACTCCCAACTCTAAATAGTATTTAGCAATCTCCTTAAATTCCTTCCTTAATTCTTCATTATCTAGATTCAAGTCTGGCATACCGCTCCAAAAAAGTGCATAATAGTATTCCTCTCTCAAGGTGCTTTTAGCCCAGGGAGATCCACCTCCCATAGGAGATGCCTCATACTTTTTACTTTCATCCTCAGTAAAAATATAATAATCCCTATATTCACTATCTGGTGATGTTGAGGCTTCCTTAAACCAAGGATGCTCTGAGCTTGTATGATTTATTACCAGATCCATAATAATCATTATATCTCTCTTATCTGCCTCCTGAAGGAGCTCCTTAAAGTCCTCTAGATTTCCATATTCAGAATTTATAGAGTAATAATCAGTAACATCATAGCCATGATAGCTTGGAGAGGAATTTATAGGCATAAGCCATAATCCTCCCACTCCTAGCTCCTCTAAATAATCAAGACTTTCCGTAACCCCTTTAATATCTCCTATCCCATCCCCATCACTGTCCTTAAAAGCTCTAACAAATATCTCGTAAAAAGTTCTTCCCTCATATCCCCTTACATCCTCTTCCACCTTTTCCTGACAGCCCGAAAGAAATAGGAGCAGGATTAAAAATACTGCAATAATATCCCTTTTCTTCATAAATCTAATCCTCCTTATTCCACTTTATTTGTTAATTATCCAATCGATAAATAATTGCCTCATATGGTCTTAGATAAAGATTACCTTCGTAAAAATCCGGTTCTAAGTCGTAGTTGCTTAAAACTAATTTCATATCTTTTGAGAATACTTCCTCAGGAAGTGTAGCTTTAGGAGTACCAGAAAAGAAATTAGCTATAATAAGATAATTCACTCCTTCATAATTTCTTAAATAACAATAAACTTCCTTATGTTCTTTAAGTAGCTCATTAAAATCCCCATATACTAGCGCCATTGTATTTTTACGAAGAGTAATCAGCTTTTTATAAAAGTTTAAAATTGAAGTTGGACTCTCCTGCTGCTTTCTTACATTTACCTCTTTATAGTTATCATTCACCCTCATCCAAGGTCTTCCTTTAGAAAATCCCGCTTCCTGTGAATCATCCCACTGCATAGGAGTTCTGGAATTATCCCTAGAAGTATAGTAAAGTCCCCTTATATAGTCTTCATGATTCACTCTGCCTTCTTCAACCTGCTCTTTGTAATTGTTAAATACAGAAACATCTCTATAATCCTCAAGAGAAAAGCCTATAGGATTAGTCATCCCTATTTCATCACCATAATAAATAAATGGCGTTCCTCTTTGTGTAAATTGAAGCAATGCCAGCATTTTTGCTGATTCTTCAGGATATTCCTCCTCATTTCCTAGTCTGGATAGGGTTCTGGTAGTATCGTGGTTAGAATAGAATAACGGCTGCCATCCTTCTTCTTCGGTGCGGCTCTGCCAGCCACTCATCTTTTCTTTTATATCCTTAATCAAATCAATTGGTTTCCTCTCCCAGGGCTTCTCTCCCTTACCCGTGCTATGAAAATCAAAATGAAAAACCATATGAAGCTCTTTTCTATCTATTCCTGTATAAATATGAGCCGTCTTATAATTTATCCCTCCAGTTTCTCCAATTAACACAATTTCATCCTCAGGCAGAACCTCTTCTCTCATCTCTCTAATATAATCATGGACTCTTGGTATGTTCTGGACATATTTAAGAAAGTCTCCATACACTTTATCGTCACCCACAGGACCATCAGGATAAGAAACATCCTTGGCAATATGATTGATAGCATCAAGGCGAAACCCATCCACACCTAAATCAGTCCAGTACTTTACTATCTTATGCATTTCCATTCTTACCTCTTTATTATCCCAGTTAAGATCCGGCATCTTTTTGGAGAAAATATGAAGATAATATTCTTCCGAGGCTTCATCGTACTCCCATGCACTCCCACCGAAGAAGGAGCCCCAATTATTTGGAGGACCACCAGCTTTACCTTTTTTCCATACATAAAAATCTCTATAGGGGTTATTATTCTTCCTGCTTTCAATAAACCAAAGATGTTCATCAGAAGTATGGTTTATAACTAAATCCATGATAATATACATTCCTCTATTATGAGCCTCTTTCACCAGGCTATTAAAATCCTCTAAGCTTCCATATTCCTTCATGATATCTCTAAAATTAGAAATATCATAACCATTATCATCATTAGGAGATTCATTTATAGGATTAAGATACAGTATATTGACACCTAAATCCTGTAGGTAATCTAGGCTTTGAATAATACCTTTAATATCACCAATGCCATCTCCTTTAGAATCCTTAAAGCTTCTAACATAAATTTGATAGCCAATACCTTCTTTCCACCAAAATCTTTTCATTTCAACCCCTCCTTTGTAATATACAGATTATACCATAAGTGCAATCGATTGCACAAACAAAATAAAAAAATAGCCCTAAGGCTATTTTATAATGATAGTTCTTCGGTTGCATCTATTGCTCTTTCTATCAAGTCATCAACTTCAAGCTTCCCTTGTGAGGCTAAAATTTCCATTAATCTTGGTTTTGTTTTAGGATGCTTTGGAGTAAATATGGTACAGCAATCCTCATAAGGTAATATAGAAGTTTCGTAGGTTCCTATATTGGAGGCAATATCCATTATGTCCTCTTTATCCATGGCTATTAGAGGCCTAAACACTGGTCTGTCTGCAGCGTCAG
>JAEXSY010000285.1 GCA_023440105.1 Bacillota bacterium | reverse complement strand
GCCGTAGATGAACAGGGAAATGTTTATTTAGGCACCTATCCTTCAGGAAAAATAGTTAAGTATGAGCCCTCTACTGGAAGCTTTACTGATCTTGGACAAGTAGATACAGAAAATAGCTATGTACGTTCTATGGCCTATGCTGATGGTTATATTTATGCGGGCCTAGGAACTATTGGTAAGGTATATAGAATAAACGTAGATACTTTAGAAAAAGAAAATATAACCAAAAATATACCAGAGCTCTTAGGAAAGGAACAAAAAGACATCAAATTTGCCTATGATATGGCTGTAGTAGAGGATTATCTTTTTGTTCGAATTGATGACGGCAATTTGAATGCTATTATTTTTTATGATTTAGAAACCCAGACTTGGCTTGATAAAAAGCTAGCTAAGATAGGTGATGGATCAGCAGATGATTTCGGTACCTTTGGCTTTAGTAATCAAATTCCTGTTAAGGATAATAAGGCTTATGTTATTTGGAGTCGTGAGGTAACAGAAATAAATCTAGATACCTTTGAATTTAGGCCAACAGGAGTAAAATATGCTGCTGGTTTTAGAGGGGCAGCCTTTGTAGAGCTTACGGAAGGAGAGTCATCATTAATTACTGTAAAAAGGAACGGTACTATGCTCGTTGCTGACGTAGCTACAGGAGGATCCTCAGAGCTGCCTTGTGTAATGGAGGCTAACCCACTGACCCTTCATAATTTAGCTGCAGGAAATGACGGTAATTTATATATGACTACCTATCCTGGAGGACCTAAGGGTTCTAAATATAATACTAAGACTGGTACCTTTACTACCTATACTCAAGGACAAGCTGAGGGCATTGTGGCTGGTAATGGCAATGATTTATATTTCGGAATGTACCCAGGGGCTATTATTCAAAAGATGGATACTTCTAGTTTAGCTATAGAGACTTTATTTAACTTAAAGGATGGGTACAGTCAAGATAGACCATATATAATGAAGTTTGAGAATGATAAGCTTCTCATAGGAACTATACCTGACTATGGAAAGCTCGGTGGAACCCTTACTATATATGATCCTGCTACTGGTGCAAGGGAAACCTACAAAAATGTGGTTCAGGATCAGAGCATCGTAGGCTTAGCCTATAGAGATGGCAAAATCTATGGTTCAACAACCATCCGTGGAGGACTTGATATAACCCCAACGGCTGAGGAAGCAAAGCTGTTTGTATGGGATGTCGAGGGTAAGAGTAAGATTACGGAATTCTCTCTTGATATTCCTGGGATAGAAACCCCTGTGCTAATTAGTGGTTTAACCTTCGAAGATGGACTTCTCTGGGGGGCAGTTGATGGAATAATATTTGCCATGGATCCAGATACCTATCAGGTGGTTAAATATAAAAATATATATCCAGAGATAGTAGATAGAGGAATGTGGAGACCTGTACACATATTGTTCGGTGAGGATGGATTACTATACACTGATGTGGCAGGAAAGCTAACAGTTATGAAGCCAGACACCTTAGAGCATGTGACCTTAATCGGCTCTGGACCAGAGGTAGACTTTATAGCACTGGCAAAGGATAGCGCGGGAAATGAAAATATATATTATATAGACGCTAGTCCTACTACTCTTAAAATGATTCCAGTGATAGAAGGTGGAGTTCTTGAAGAGCCACCAGCAGAGGAAGAGGAAATTGAGGTTCCTATATATAATAATAGCTTTGAAGAGCCTTTAAAGGGTAATGGTATTCCTGGCTGGTCTTCATTATTTTCAAATATCACTGCTAATGTTTCCTTTGGAATTACCAGCGATAGAAGCAAGAGTGGAGATAACAGCCTTAGGATTATAGACAAGGCACAAAATGAAACAGTATTCGTACAGAGCGATTATATTTCTGTGGTTCCGGGGATAGAATATACTGCCTCTACAGATTTATTCTTAGAGGATGGAAGTGTCAGCTTCTTTTTAAGATATTTTGATAAAAATGGTAAGCAGGTCGGCGGCGATAAGGACGGAGTGAATATAATCCATGTACGTTCTGGACATAAAGAGTGGCAGAGAGTAAGAGCTACAGTTAAGGCTCCAGAGGGAGCTGTTTATGCAAGACTTTTTGCTGGTGCATCTAATTATTTCACTACCTCATCGGCTTACTTTGATGACTTTAAGTTAAGCTACAAGGGATTTTCTTCTGCTCCAGCTTCTCCAGGAACTCTTCACCTGTCAGGTTCTGAGTCCGTTTATGAAGGTGAGGAATTCTCAGTAGCAATTAATTACTTTGCTAGTGAAACCAAGGACCTCAAGGGTATAAATACCAGTGTAACCTTTGATGCTACTAAGCTTCAGCTCATTGCTGTTGAGAAGGCGGGAGATTTTGATAATGCTACAGCTGACTTAAATTATGAGCTGTCCTCAGGGAAAGTTAATATAACAGTATCAGAGACTTCTGATAAAGTAATAAGTGAAAGTGGAGATATAATAAACCTAAGATTTAAGGCTTTAGAAAATCTTGGAGAAACTAATATATCCATGAGCAAGGATACTGTGCTATACAAGGGTGATACCTCAGAGGAATATGCTATTGGAATGGAAAGACAGCTGAAGCTAAGTATTCTTGAGGCCTATGCAGCCATAGCAGAAATAAAAGCTAAGGTAACCTATGATAGAGGACCGGTTCAGGATAATGAATACACCTTTATATTGAAGAATGATAAGGGAGAAGTTATTGATACCAAGGGAAATATCGGTGAAGACATTACCTTTGATTCCATGTCCTTCAAAGATGAAGGAGTATACACCTATACCCTAACTCAGCAG
>JAEXSY010000276.1 GCA_023440105.1 Bacillota bacterium | reverse complement strand
GGTCTTGGATTGTTATTAAGCTTCCTATTCACAAAATTTGCTTTAAACCCTGATGGCACACCAATCATAGAGCTTTATATTGATTATGGCTTCATAGGAATATCTGCTTTAATAGCATTAGCTTCAGCAGTTATTGCCTCCCTGATTCCAGCAAGGCGCTCTTCAAAATTAAATCCAATAGAGGTGATACAAAATGGCTAACATTTTAGAACTGAAAAATATAAATAAAATCTATGGAACCACTATGAAAACTCATGTGTTAAAGGATATAAATCTCACTTTAGAAAAGAGTAGCTTCAATTCCATCATTGGTGCTTCTGGAAGTGGTAAGAGTACCCTTCTAAACATAATAGGCACCCTTGACAAGCCCACTGAGGGTGAGCTAATTATAAACGGAAAAAGAGCCGACAATATGAATAAAAATCAGCTAGCAGAGCTTCGTAACGAAACCATCGGCTTCATATTCCAGTTTCATCATCTTCTCCCTGAGTTTACAGCCCTGGAAAATGTTCTTCTCCCCTACAGGATAAAGAATCCTAATCCTCCCAAGGAGGTTATAGAAAGGGCACATGAGCTACTGGATATGGTTGGACTCTCCAAAGTTAAAAATAATAAATCCACAGAGATGTCTGGAGGTCAGCAGCAGAGAACTGCCATAGCTAGGGCTCTAATAAATAATCCAATGCTAGTCCTAGCTGATGAACCTACAGGAAACCTGGACTCCTCCTCATCAGAAACCATCTATGAGCTTCTAAGAGATATAAATGAGGACCTTGGAACTACCTTTGTAATAATAACCCACGACAACAAGATAGCAAAAAAGGCTGATAGGATTATAGAAATTAAGGATGGAAGAATTGCTCAGCCCTTGAGAAAGGTAAATAGTGCCGTCTAAAAGCATTCCTTATTATACATTTTTCATAATTATATTCTATAATATGATATAATTTACAATAAATCAATTTTTTATGAAGGAAAACAGAAAACTATGTAGAAATAATACCTATGATTAAATAATAATCTAGGAGTTTTATAATATGTTTAACAATTCTTTCCAAAGCAATTACCATAGCACAAATTATCTTTATCAATTAACTATCACAATAATAATGCTAGTTATACCTGCAACAGCCATAGCGGGTATAACTAGCATAATTACTTACCATATTACCATGGAGATCCTTGTAATTGTCATAAGCCTTAGTATACTAATAGTTACTGTAAGTACCATTAACATTTCTAAAAGTAAGTGGTCAAATTATCTAAAGTATCTATGGCTCTTCCTTGGTATTCTATGTATTTTTTTATTATTTCATATTGTTTTCTTTAATGAAGAATATATGAAACTATCATATATCTTTGATTTATGGGAGAGTACAATAAGAGTAATGACAATTAGTGCTTTTATTCAGCTTTCCTATAGAGATTTAGACACAAAAGCTTTTTTCAGAATATTTGTAATAATATCTATGATATTATTAGGCTTTATGGTTATAAACAAAATCTATTCACAGTTTATAATTGTAGGTAGGCCTTATAACATAATGGGACAAACCTTTCTAATTATCTTAGGTGTTATAAATCTCGTTATACTTTATTTAAAAAGAAAAGTTATCAATCAAAGTACAGCTATTTATTTAATAGCTTGTACAACTTTCACTATATTAACTGAGCTTATGGTAATTCTCAATATAGAGTATTATAACTTATCAAGCATCTTCTCTCATTGTTTCAAGGTCCTTTCTGTGTTTATTATGTATAGGCTAATCGTTAACGAGCTACTTAGAAATCCAATAAAGTACTTAAACCAAAGTCTTCTGAATAAAAATTCTGACCTTGAAGCAATGGCTAAGCAATTAAAGCTTCAAAATGAAAACCTTGAAAAGCTAAGAAAGGCTTTGAACGAAAAGGAAGAAAACTTCAAGACAGTTTTAAAATATATACCCCTATCTATTGTTTTAAGGCAAGGAGAAAGAATAATATTTTCAAATGATACTGCCGATAAGCTGTTTAAGGAAAAGGATGGTCAGCATTTAAGAGGTACAAACTTTTTAACCCTTGTGCATCCTGATTATTTAGAAACTGCCAAGAAAAACTTTAAGGAAGCAAATAGAGATAAAGTGATCATAGGCTCTGCGGGAAAGCTAATTAACATAGGAAATGAGACCATAGATGTGGAAACCACAATCATCCCTTTACGGTTAAACAATAAAAAAACACATTTGATATTAGTAAAGGATATGTACGAGGCTAATAATTCTAAAGCCATGAAATTAGAGCTTCAATTAGCTAAGGATAACGAAAGGCTATGCAATGATTTTTTTGCTAACCTTTATCATGAATTTAGAACTCCCTTAAATGTTATTTATACCTCCTGTCAGCTGATAGATATGTATGCCTCACATAATTCTATAGATAACATAAAAAGCTATAATAAGCTGGTAAAGCAAAACTGTTTTAGGATATCAAAGCTAACAAATAATATTATTGACTCCACCAGAATCAGTGAAGGCTTTTATGTTATCAGCTATTCTAATATAGACTTTGTAAAGGTTGTGGAGGATACAGCCCTTTCCGTAGCCTCCTATCTAGAAAAAAACAATATAGATATTATCTTTGACACCGACGTAGAAGAAAAATTCATCATGGCTGATGAGGAAAAGATAGAAAGAATAGTTCTAAACCTGCTGTCTAATGCAGTGAAATATCGATGCGAAAATCACAGCCGCATAGAGATAAAGATAGAGGATAAAGGGGAACAGATAATACTATCTATTAAGGATAATGGTATTGGTATATCCAAAGAGAAACAGACTGCTGTTTTCAATAGATTTATTAAGGTGGATCTCTCTTTAAACCGCGATGGAGAAGGTACAGGTCTAGGCTTATATATAGTAAAATCCCTGGTGGAGCTTCATAAGGGTACAATAGAGCTTAAAAGCGAGGAAAACAAAGGCTCAGAATTTATTATAAGGCTTCCTGTAATAACCTCCCAGGAGCAGGTTGAGGAAAGTAAAATCGTTAGAACAATGCCTCTATCCGAGAGAATTCAGGTGGAGTTTTCCGATATATACGGAATATATAAGGAGTAAAATTCAGCCAAATACCTGTTAACCCTAATGGCAAGAGTATAATAATTTTGATATAATATTCTTAATTAAATTAATTTTTGCATAATTAACTTAATATAACTTTTTTTATAAATTTATTTTTTATAAGGAGGATGATTTATGGAAGCTATTAGACAAAAATTAGGATTTCTTTGTGACATGGACGGGGTTATTTATCATGGAGATATGATTCTTCCAGGAGTTAAGGAATTTGTAGACTGGCTTTACAAGGAGGATAAGAAGTTTTTATTCCTTACGAATAGCAGTCGTTACTC
>JAEXSY010000270.1 GCA_023440105.1 Bacillota bacterium | reverse complement strand
CATTTAAGAAATGGGCTTTTTTGTGATGTAATTAGAACAATATAGGAATCTATTCCTAGCATACTTTATTTTTCTACTTTTCTCAATATCGTCATTATCTATTTGCAAGAATTTTTGACTGTCTAGTAAAATATTTAATTATGTATATTTTCATAGTATAATTAATGTAAATTATTTTTTGGAGGGAACAAATGAAAAATAACCCAAAACTTCTTATTACTCTACTGATGATAGCTCTGCTGCTATTTATTACCTTTAACATTAATCCATTCTTAGGGATTATGCTTATCCTTTTATTTGTTCTATATAAACTCTATACCTCTAGAAGCTTTATATATGCTTTAATAGGTAATGGCCATTTTTCTAAAGGAAATAAAGAACAAGCCTTACACTGGTTTCAACGAGCTTCTAGCTTAAAGTCCTCTTCTCCAAGAGTTATTACCAGCTACGCATACCTTTTACTTAAGGAGAAGGAAATAGAAAAATCTAAAGATATATTAGAAGCTTTAATGGATAAAAAAGAATTGAATCTACAGGAAACCTCTCAGTTAAAAATGACTCTTGCTCTAGTATACTGGAAAGAAGGTAATATAGATAAGGCAGTACAGACTCTCGAAGATGTCTATCAGGAATTTAGAAATTCAACTCTAAACGAGAGTCTCGGTTACCTTCTTATAGTTCAAGGAAATCTAGAAAAAGCCCTTTCCTTTAATAAAGAGGCTTTGGAATACAGTGAAAGCAGCTCAATAATAAGAGACAACCTAGCCCAGACCTACTACCATAGAAATGAGCTAGAGAAGGCTGAAGAAATATATTCAAAGCTTATCCCTGAGAATCCAACCTTTGCAGAGCCTTATTATTATTATGGTTTAATACTTAAAGATAAAGGTTATGGGGATAAAGCCTTAGAAATGTTAAAAACCGCAGCTTCTTTTAAGGAAAGCTTCTTAACTGATTTAACTAAAGAAGAAATTCAAAGTCAAATAGATATCCTAGAAAAAAGCAAGGCTGTTCTTTAGGCCTTTCTTTCTTTTTAGGCCAAATGATTATATTTTTCTAATATAGTGAAAAAATATAGTTATTAACTATAAAGGAGATTGAAATGAAATACTTAAGAGAATTATTGATTATAATTGGTATATATATATTAGGCTTGATAATTACTGAAGCTTTCAACCTAATTATTCCTGGAAATATTATAGGTATGATAATATTACTCGTTCTTTTACTTACCAAAGTAATTGATATTAAAGCAATAGAAACTACAGCAAATTTCTTTTTAAACCACTTAGCCTTCTTTTTTATTCCCGCAGGTGTCAGTCTTATGAACTCCTTTGGAATAATAAAAGACAATTGGATAGGTATTTTATTTGTTAGTATTATTACAACCTTTATAATATTTGTTGTCACAGGAAAATCCGTAGAATACATACAAAAACTAAAGAAGAGGTGCTCTAATGAACGAAGTGATAAATAACTCATTGTTCGGAATCCTATTATGCCTATCATCCTTTGAAATAGGACTCTACATTCAAAAAAAATTTAAATCTCCCCTTTTCAATCCACTGCTTATAGCAATACTCTTGATCATTACTTTCCTTTCCTTGACAGGTATCAGCTATGAAAGCTTCAACAAAGGCGGGGAAGTTGTAAATATGTTATTAGGTCCTGCAACGGTGGTATTAGCAGTGCCATTATATAAGCAGTTACAGCTTTTAAAGAAGCATTTTCTCCCAATATTTTTAGGAATTTTTATTGGCAGCTTAGTTGGTTTAACTTCTATAATTATATTATCAAAATTATTTAACCTTTCTTCTGAGTTAACAGCCTCACTAATACCAAAGTCTGTAACTACAGCTATAGGTATTGAAGTAAGTGTATCTATGGGAGGGATATCCTCAATTACAGTAGCAGCAATAATAATAACAGGTATAATAGGTGCTGTAGCAGGCCCTCTCCTATGCAGGATATTTAATATCAAAAACGAAATTGCTGTTGGTGTGGCTATGGGTACCGCAGCCCATGCCATGGGAACCACAAAAGCCCTAGAGATGGGAGAGATAGAGGGTGCTATGAGCAGTCTTTCTATAGGTATAGCTGGGATTATCACAGTTTTTCTTGCCCCAATTTTGATATACTTTTCTAGCCTATTACCCTTTTAGAATTTATGATTACAGAAAAAGAATCATAGAGATTATATCTCTATGATTCTTTTATATAAATTCCATTCTCCATTTATAAGCACCAGTTTCAGTATCCTTTTCATAAATAAAATAAGCACTGAACACATTGCCCTTTTTACTCCTAAGATTTCTGAAACCAACCTTTCCATTCTTAAGTAGAAGCTCAACCATTTCTTTCGATACGGTTTTATTAAAGGAGGTTATATATTTATCATCCTTCCATATTGTAAACTTGCAGCCATTTTTCCAGTTAGAGCAGCCAAAAGCCTTGGAATTTTCTATCACTGAGCTTCCGCATTCAGGACACTTACCAATTTCCTCTTTCCCTGCTGAATTATTATCTTTAGAGCCATTTCTCATATAGCTTTCCTTGATTATACCCACTGATGATACTGTAAATTCCTTTATCATCTGAATAAAGTCCTCTTTAGTATATTTCTCTTTTTCTATATCTGATAAGGTTTTTTCTAACCTTCCAGTATATTCCAAATCTAGTAGTTCTTTTATAGGGAAGGTTTCAACGATATTTTTACCTAATTCGGTGCATTTTAGACTCTTACCCTTTGTGGTGATATAGCCTACATCCTTCAGCTTCTTAATAGTCTCAGCTCTAGTAGCTGGTGTACCAATGCTGAAGCCACTTAAAATAGCCTTCATCATCTCCTCAGAGTCTTCTTCGCTGTCCTCAGCCTTAAAGGACTTGCCACAGGTTTCCATTACTCTAAGCAGTGTCTTTTCAGTATGGCTTTTAGGAGGTTTTTTTATTACCTTATTAACGGAGCTATCTACTACATCTAACTGCTCTTCCTTTTCTACTGAAGGCAGAACAGTATCTTTTGTTTCAACCTTTTCAACTACTCTCCATCCTTCTATTAGTTGTATCCTTCCTTTAGAAATAAATTCCCCAGGTATCCTCTCCTCCAAAGCTTTAACCTTCAGGATTGTCTCATCATATTCAGCAATGGGCATAAACTGCATAATAAATCTATTTTTGATGGCTTCATAGACTATTCTCTCGTCTCCTGTAAGCCCAGATGGGATCATATATGTAGGTATAATAGCACTGTGACTTTCAACCTTACTATTATCAAAAACTCTTTTACTAGCAATAAACCTTATATCTTTTTCAAAAGGTAAATCCTTTTTTACAACCTCCAATACTTTTTTCGCCCTGTCCTTAAGGCTTTCCTCAAGAGCAACGCTTCCTGTACGTGGGTATGTAATAAACTTCTTCTCATAAAGAGACTGAGCTACCTTTAAAACCTTGTCTGAAGTCCATCCTTTATATTTACTTGTAACATGACCCTGGAGATTTGAAAGATTAAAAAGTAGTGGAGGATATTCTTTTTTTCTTGTAACTACTTTATCTATTACTTTAGCCTTCTTATCCTTTAAAAGCTCCCTCAGGCCTTCTAGATACACATTATCCTCAAACTTTTCATTTTCCTCTTCATAGTAAACTCCCTCAAATTCTTCTGAAGTTTCTCTTTTAAAAGTTCCTAAGAGTTTATAATAGGAAGACTCCTTAAAGTTTTCTATTTCCTTGTCTCTATCATATATTATCTTTAAAGTAGGCAGCAGTACTCTGCCTATGTTAAGCATCCTTTTCCTCTCTCCATAGGTTAGGGTAGTGATTGATGTTAGATTTATGCCTATTATCCAATCAGCTAACTGTCTGCTAATTCCTGCATCCTGCAGAGGCTGCATTTCTTTTATAGGAACCAGCTTAGCCATGCCCCTACAAACCTCGTCCTCAGTCCATTCATTTAGAAGCAGTCTATAAATAGGCTTATTTATCTTTAAATAAGTCAATATTTCTGTGGCTAATACCTCCCCTTCCCTATCAGCATCCACTGCAGATATTATTCTATCCACCTCATTTTTAGTGGATAAACTTTTAATTATCTCCAGCTGTTTTTTAGCACCACTGTCAGCAGAACTTTTATTTTTAGAATCACTCTTGATCTTATATTTAAAGGTTTCTGGTATAAAGGGGAATTTTTCTATCCTCCAGCTTTTCATATCCTTGTCATAATCCTTTGCATCATAAAGCTGTAAAAGATGTCCAAAGGCCCAGGTTACAATATACTCTTCATTTTCAAAATAACCATCCTTTTTTGTTTTTACCTTTAGAGCCTGTGCTATATTTCTAGCAACAGAAGGCTTCTCAGCTAAGATTAATGCTACTCCCATATTTTATGCTCCAACTCCTCTCTATTACTGCCTGCTCCAGGTATCCACATCATAGAATATTGATTTTCTTTTGTTTACAACAAAATCTCTAATATAAAATAATATATCCATTACTTTATTATAACCATAGACCTGCAGACCATCAATTAATATATAGTATTTTCAAAGAGTCATCTCATAGGTTTTCCATACATAGAAGTTTAAAACTCCAGCATATAAAAGCCATATAATATATGGAATCATTAACAATCCAGATATTTTATTAATTCTAAAAAATTTAACAGTAGTTATAATAACAAATATTTATAGTAGTATAAGCTCCAGGAATGCTAGTC
>JAEXSY010000263.1 GCA_023440105.1 Bacillota bacterium | reverse complement strand
GTGCTGATACGCCAAGCCCTATAAAGCTTAAGAAGCTTTCAGTAAATATTGATGAAGGTATCTGAAGAGTTGTGATTACTATAAGAGTACCTACACAGTTAGTAAGTAAATGCTTTCCTATAATCCTCCTATGACTAGCCCCCATAGCTCTTGCAGCAGTAACATATTCCTGCTCTTTTATAATAAGCACCTGACTTCTAACAACTCTCGCCATCCCTACCCAATAAAGAAGAGAAAAAACTATAAATATACAGATCAGTGGTACTCCTACTACCTCTATCCAGCTAAGAAAAGTAAACTTTTTGGCTAAAGACTGAATAGGTTCCTTTAGGGTAACAGCCAAAAGTATTATGAGCATAATGTCAGGAACAGTATAGATGATATCCACAATTCGCATCATTATCATATCTGTCCTTCCACCAAAATAAGCTGCACAGGCTCCATAAATAGAACCAATGAGAAGTATGAGAACACTAGCTATTAGGCCTACTAACAAGGATATACGAGCTCCCATCATAGTACGAACCATATAATCACGCCCAAGAGAGTCGGTACCTAATACGTGAGGAAATACCTTTTCCCCAGCATCAATACGCTCCTGCTCTAGTTCTGAATACTGCATTGGGGCTAAGTTTTCACTTTCCCTTATCTGCTCCTTATAGCTGTAGGGCCAGAAATTAGGCAGTATAAAAGCAAAAATCATAACTGCAATTATTATAAATGATGAAACCATAGCTATTGGATTCTTTGATAATCTTATTAAACCATCCTTAAAAAAGCTGGAGCTTTTTCGCATAACCACAAGGCTCTGCTTCTCACTTTCATCAGCGGGAAGAAAATCTTTCATATCCAGCTGCATGGTAATATTATTTTTAAAACCTTCCATTTTCAATCCCCCTTAGTTTAGCTTTATTCTTGGATCAATTATTTTATAAGCTATATCTACTAATACATTCATAAATATAATTAATGTGGCATAAAATATAGTTGTTCCCATTACTAAGGGATAATCTCTGTCAGTGATAGAGCTGATAAAGCTCCTGCCAAGACCAGGAATTGTGAATATCATTTCTACAATAAAGCTGCCGCAAAGGACCCCTGCTATCATAGGTCCGAGATAGGTTACTACCGGCAACACAGCATTTCTTAGGGCATGCTTAAATAATCTTTTATATTGAGGTAGTCCCTTTGCTCTTGCCGTTGTCATATAATCCTGCCCTAAGACATCCAATATACTGGATCTCATAAGTCTTGATATATATGCTGAAGGATAAAGGGATAGAGATAGCACTGGTAATATATAATGCTTGGCCGAGCCAAGACCATAGGTAGGTAGCAGACTAAGCTTCACACCGACAAAGTACAAAAGCAAGGTTGCTCCAATAAAACTGGGTATAGCTATACCTGTGGTTGCAAAAACAATTATTCCATTATCTAACCATTTACCTCTGTTTAGTGCAGCGGTGCATCCTAATGGAATACCAACACAAATGGCAACTACTACGGCCATGCTCCCTATCCTAGCAGAGGTTGGAAAGCTATCTGCTATTATGTCATTTACAGTTCTTCCTCTTTGCTTAGTTGATAAACCTAAATCACCCTTTAATAAATTTTTCAAATAATTAACGTATTGAACTGGTATAGGCTTGTCCAATCCGTATTTCTCTTCCAAAGCCTTCATTGTAGCCTCAGACTTAGCCTTCTCACTCTGAAAGGGTCCCCCAGGAATTAAGTACATCAGAAAAAAGGTAATGGTTGTTACAATAAATAGTGTCAATAAGCCATACCCTATTCTTTTTAGTATGTAGCGAATCATACTGTCACGCTCCTAATTAACATTTTTTATATAATATACCAATTTTATCTATTGATATATGTATATTATTATAACAATAAAATTATAATTATAAATAGAATATTGATATTTTGTTAAAAATTTATGAATATATCAAATATAAACTCATTACCAAGGGATAATTTTAATTAAATAGCCAAAAAGTATTCTGAATTTTATTAATTTACTATTTTTTCCAAATGTAATATACTTTTTTAAGACAAAAAAAATAGAACTGGATATCTTCCAGTTCTATGAATCAGATGCTGATATTCAAAAACAGCGACATGACCTTTCGTCATGCCGCCATTTTCGTATCATTATATCGTGAGCATTGCTCACTTAGCAATTTTATAGATTATTCTGCGATATCTGCATACATAAAGTACCAGTATCCTCTTGGTGAATGCCAGATTCCTTCAACCTTCGGGCTTTCTAGCCAGAAGTCATTGTAGTATGCAACTGGAATACAAGCTGACTTTTCCATCATGATATCCTCAGCTTTATGAAGTGCTTCTGAACGTTCTTTTGCATCTACAGTCTGTCTTGATTTATCAATTGCTGCATCAAAATTCGCATCGCTGAATTTACCATCGTTGTTTCCGTTTGTTGTGTATAGTAACTCTAACATATTAGATGGATCTGTGTAGTCACCAACCCAACCATTACGTGAAACCTGATAGTCACCGTTACGACGCATTGGTGTGAAACTTGACCATTCAACAATATCTACTTTGACCTCTACATTAATCTCAGCCCATGCTTCCTGTAAATATTCAGCCACTGCTTTATGATATCCTGCATCATTTGTAGAGTATGTTAATTTCAGCTTATTACTTTCAGAGTATCCAGCATCCTCCATCAGCTTCTTAGCTTCTGCAAGATTTGCTTCGAAATCATCGCTGATGTATGTCTTTCCACCATTTGAATTTTTCATAAACTCAGTACCGTCTGTATCAACCCAGCCTGGGCCCATGAAGTTATAAGCTGCTGTATAAGTACCCTGCATGATTTCACTTGCAACATAATCTCTATCGATAGCAAGGCTTAATGCTTTACGAACGCTTTCATTTGTAAAAGGTTCTTTTGCATCGTTCAAAGAAATGTAGTATGTTCCTATAATTGGATCAACATGAAATTCTTTGTTGTCTTTAAGACTTGGAATTTCCTCTGTTGGCACATCTTTTGCAAGAAGGATCTCACCATTCTGGTAAGCACTGTAGGCAGCATTAGCATCTTCCATTAATACAAATTTAATACTGTCAAGTTTGATTTCTGAAGCATTCCAATAGTTTTCATTCTTGCTTACTGTAATGTGTGAATCCGGTACCCACTCTGTAACCTTGAAAGGTCCGTTAGATACATATGTATCTGCTTTTGTTGCCCAAGCATCACCATTTGCTTCAATAGTTGCCTTCTGTACAGGACTAAGTGTTGCAAAAGCTGCAAGACTATCAAAGTATGTGCATGGTGTAGCAAGCTCTACAACAAATGTCTTTGCATCTTGAGCGGATACAGCAAGTGCGTCTAAGTTACCTTTTGCTGCTTCTTGATAACCTTTTACCATACCTAATACAGTCTCAGCATATGGAGCTGCTGTCTTTGGATCACATACACGTTTCCAGCTGTAAACGAAGTCTTCGGCTGTCATGTCTGATCCATCTGACCATTTGAGTCCATCACGAAGTGTGAATGTCCATGTAAGACCATCTTCAGATACATCCCATTTTTCTGCACATCCTTGTGCAATGTGCTCATCTTTATCAACTGTGAGAAGTCCTTCGAATAAATGAAGAATCATGTTACCACCATCAACAGATGAGTTAAGTGCTGGGTCGATTGTTTCCGGATTTGGTCCAATCTGAACTGCTAACTGCTTTTCACCGCCTGCTTCTTCGTTTGTATTAGCTTTATCTTTGCTGCCAGCGCACCCTACAAAGAATGTAGCAATAAGAGCAACTGTCAATACAAGAGAAAGCACCCTCTTTTTCATAGTTTTCTCCTCCTTTTATATATAGGTTGTATTGTTCAATCTGCGCAATGCAGAATTGACTACTGAAATTAGTTCAGCTTGTCCAAATGATGACAAGCTACATAATGTCCCTGTTTTGCTTCCTTGAATTCCGGTTCTTCACAGGCACAG
>JAEXSY010000242.1 GCA_023440105.1 Bacillota bacterium | reverse complement strand
GCTGTAACAGCTCCAGTATGGGTAGGAGAGGGTGAGGCTGCTGGCATCAGTGATTTATCCACAGATACCTATCTTCCTGTAAAGAATGAGGCTGTTGATCTGGATATTTCTTTATATAATAACGAGGCATCTCCTTTAGTGATAGAATCATTGGAATTTAAAATTGGTGATACAGTTATTAAGAAGGTAGATTTAAAAGAGGAAAAGCTTGAAAAAGTAGATAGTATGAAGACCCGTGATTATACCTTTAACTATACTCATAATAATGCTGGAAAGGTTGAAATCACAGCTGTTCTTAAGGGGACAATAAATGGAGTTATTAAACAGTATCAAAAGACCTTGAGCTTAAAATATGTTCCTCAGGAAATGGTTACTAGAATCGTTGTGGACGGTAGCCATAGTAATGATTATGTTACTGGCTACTACGGTGGTAATATGGGTAACTTCTCAAGGGTTGCTGCAGACTACTCTGCTCAAGTTAAGATCATACAGGATAAGCTCACTGCTGAGGATTTAAAGGATGCAGATCTTCTTATAGTATCTGCTCCCGCAAGAAAGACAGGAACCTTTGATAAGAAGAATTATGTACCACAGCATTTTTCAGATGAATTTATAGCCTTAGTAAAGGGATATGCTGATAAGGGAGGAACAGTAATACTTTGTGCCTTGGCTGATTATCAGGATACAGCAGATGGTCAATCCTCCATAGAAATAAATAAAATTCTTTCAGCCTTGGGAGCTACCAGTAGAATAAATAGCGATCAGATGACAGATGATGTAAGTAATGGTGGACAGAGCTACAGACTATATTTTACAGACTTTAATAATAATTCACCTTTCACTAAAGGAATCGCTCCAGAGCAAAAATATAGTGCTTACAGTGGATCTTCCATTATATTAAATCCTGAAGCTGTGGACAGTGGTAAGGTAGAATATTTAATCAAAGGTCATCCTACAACCTATGTAAATAATACTAAGGCCTTCGGAGGAAACTTCATTAATATTGAAAAGGGAAATGTTATTGCCTTAGCTCGTGAGGTTTTACCTAGCGGAAGTAATGTATTTGTTTCTGGTACAGTTTTTATGAGTAACTTTGAGGTTGCTTATGAAATGGATAATATTTGGGATCTACCTTACAGCAACAAAACAATCATGGAAAATATCCTTAAATCTGTTAAAAATGAAATGGAGATAAGCACCATAAAAGAAGCAAGAGAAGGTAAAATTGGTGAGGTATTTGCTGTAGAAGGAATAGTTACCGCTGGTACCTATATTGAGAAGAATACCTTCTTTGATGCTATATATATTCAAGATGATACTGCTGGAATAACTATATTCCCTTATGCTGAAAAAGGACTTAAACTGGGGACTAAGGTTAAGGTAATAGGCTATGTGGATGAGTATCAAGGAGACAAGGAGCTTCAGGTAATTGAATTTGAAATCCTCGATAAGGATAATCTTAAGCCTAAAGAAGCTAATAAGGTTTCTATTAAAGAATCCATGGATTATGGAGCTAATGGAGGAAGTCTTCTTAAAGTAGAAGGAAAAATCTCAGAGATTATCTTAGGTAGTGACGATGTGATTTCTAACATCAGGCTGAAAGATAATGATGGAAATATATCTAATATTTTTATTGATGGCTATATCGGATCAGGCACTACAGGAGAATATCTAAAGACAGGTGCCTTCAAGGTTGGAGATACCATATCCGCTATAGGATTACTTTATCTTCATCCAGAAGGGGAATTAGAAGTATCAGTACCTTGCTTAAGAGTAAGGAACACTGATGAAATAGTACTAATTCCCGAGGGAACTCCAGTGGAGCCAAAGAATCCAGAGGAACCAGGAAAACCACAAGAACCAGGAAAACCGCAAGAACCTGGGAAGCCGCAAAAACCTCAGAAGCCGGCCAAGCCTGAAACCCCGAAAACTGGGGATCAGCTGCCTTATGGTTATATAATCCTAGGAGCAGTGGCTTTAGGAGCAACGGTGGTTTTGATATTAACAAAAAAGAGAGAAAGAAGCTTAAAGAATTAGTAAAAATTAGAATTAAGAATTTTTATCATTGAGAATAAAATTCTTTTTATAACTCATAAAGTATGATGGATGTACAGGGGATGCCCTGTACATCTTTTTTGAAAAAAGATTGATTATTATGTAATTAAATATATTTATTGCTTATTATAGAATTATTTGGATATAATGTCAGAGGGAGGTGATGATTTGGGTTTTGTTGTGTTAATTTTTGGACTGATTATGGGGAGCTTTTTAAATGTTTGCATCTCTAGAATTCCTTCAGGAGAGTCTATAGCTTTTCCGCCTTCACACTGCTCCTACTGCGGAACAACTCTGAAGACTGGGGATTTAATACCTTTAATGAGCTATGGTCTTTTAAGGGGAAGGTGCCGGTATTGTAGCGAAAAGCTATCTATAGAATATCCCGCCATGGAGCTATTCTCTGCTTTACTCTATATCTCTGTATATCTTACCTTCGGTTTATCTTATTCCTTGATTAAGGGGATAGTCTTTGTATCTATAGCGCTGGTCATTGGAGCTATAGATTATAAATCGCAGGAGGTTTATACCTCCACTACCATAACAGGAGGAGTTATAGGTATAGTATTCATTGTTTTTGAAGTCTTGGCTCATAATGTAAATCCTTTAAGCTATATAGCTGGTAGTGCTATATCAGCAGTATTTATTGGACTTATAGTATATCTTTCAAAGGGAATGGGAGAGGGAGATATTGAAATAGCTGCCATCTGCGGAGCCTTTCTTGGATTTAAGCTGAGTATTGTAGCACTATTTTTGTCCCTTGTTTTAGGGGGAGTAGGTGCTGCTCTTACGATGATAGCTAAGAAAAAGAAAAAAAATGAATCCATAGCTTTTGGACCTTTTTTATTTCTTGGAGCTTTTATCTCAATGATATTTGGCGAAAGGTTAATTGAATATTATTTATTATTATTTTAAAAACTTCATTGATAATATCGTCGAAAAAAAGAGTAGGATTTAGTGTGATTTTTATTGTAATAATTAAAATTTATTAATATAATTAATATAGAAAAAAATAGAATTACTGTTATTAAATAACATTAATTTTAACAATATGTTACTTAAGTATATATATTATGTTTCTTGACAGCTTTAGTTGTTTCTATATAGCAAAATATTCACAAGGGAAGGAAGCGTTATGTTAGGTATAGTTAAAAGGAGATTAGGCGATATGCTGGTGGAATCGGGGAAGATTACACCCTCAGAGCTTCACAATGCCCTAGGGATACAAAGGAAAACTGGTAAAAAGCTTGGAGAGGTACTCATTGAGCAGCGACTTGTTACCCATGAGGTGATAGTAGAGGTATTGGAAGAGCAGACAGGGATTAAAAAGATTGATTTGTCTACTGTAGAGGTTGATAAAAAGGTTATAAAGATAATTCCAGAAAATATGTGCCTCAAATATATTCTCTTTCCTTTTGCCTTTCATGATAATAAAATCTCTGTAGCTATGTGGGATCCTTTGAATATCTTTGCTGTAGATGATGTATCCATAGCCTCAGGCTTTGAGGTGGAAAGCTACATTGGAACCAAGGATCAAATAAAGCTCTTTATTGAAAGATATTATTCCAATGAACAGGTTCTTAAGGCTGCTGAGGAGTTATCCAAGGAAAAGCTCGTGGAAGCCAAGGAGTTAGATGAAGGTGATATAGAGCTGGACAATATTAAAAACGCTCCTGTGGTTAAGATGGTGGATTATCTTATCAAGGATGCCTTAGAATCTAGAGCCAGCGATATCCATATTGAGCCCTATGAGGAATTTATCAGAATTCGCTACAGAATCGACGGAAGGCTTCAGGAGGTTTCTACCCTGTCTATAGATACCCTGCCAGCGCTGATTACAAGAATTAAGATACTGGCGAATTTAAATATAGCAGAAAAAAGAATACCACAGGATGGAAGAATCATCACTAAGGTTGCAGGTAAGGACTTAGATTTACGTATATCAATACTTCCTATAGCTGCTGGTGAAAAGGTAGTTATCAGAGTTTTAAATAGAGATAATTATAGTATTTCCAAGGCTCAGCTTGGTCTTGAGGAAGAGGACCTTAAAAAGCTTGAGAGAATTATTGGAAGCCCTCATGGTATAGTTCTGGTAACAGGACCCACAGGAAGCGGTAAATCCACCACCCTTTATACCATACTAAATGAAATAAATCAGGTGGATAGGAATATAATCACCATTGAGGACCCCGTGGAATACATGATTCAGGGTATCAACCAGGTAAATGTCAATGTGAAGGCTGGCTTAACCTTCGCAGCTGGACTTAGGTCGATCCTAAGACAGGACCCCGATGTGGTGATGATAGGGGAGATAAGAGACGGTGAGACTGCTCAGATTGCTGTAAGAGCTGCTATCACCGGTCACTTGGTTTTCTCCACCCTTCATACCAATGATGCACCATCCTCTATATTGAGATTGGTGGATATGGGAGTAGAGCCCTTTTTAGTTTCCACTTCTATCAGTGGAGTAATAGCTCAGAGACTTGTGAGGAGGATATGTCCTAAATGTAAGGAGACCTGTGAAGCTTCCTTAAGAGAAAAGGCAATCTTAAATCATCCTCAGGATTCACCCTTGATACTCCATAGAGGAAAGGGCTGTGCTAACTGCAATCACAGCGGCTATTATGGCCGAAGAGGGGTTTATGAAATTATGGAAATAACTCAGCAGCATAAGGAGCTTATCTTAGATAACTCCGGTAATAATGCTTTGAAGGAATTCTCTGTGGAAAATGGCATGAAGACAATAGCCATGGCCTGTAAGGAGCTAGTCCTTAAAGGAGAAACCACTATAGAAGAATTATTAAATGTAACCTTTGCTGTGTAGTAATAGATAGGAGGTGATGCGGTGCCAAATTTTAAGTATAAAGCAATAAGTGCCTCGGGAGAGAGGATTGAGAATACCTATATAGCAGGTTCCCGAGAGGAAGTAATTGAAATGATCAGCAGAAACAGCTATTATCCCCTTTCTGTAGAGGAGCAGCAGGAAGGCTTAAAGCTTAACCTTGATAGATATAAGAAGGTTACAGGTAAGGACATATCCATCTTCTGCAGGCAGTTTTATACCATGCTAGATGCCGGTTCTTCTATAAATAGCTCCATTCACATATTGGCAGAGCAGCATCCTAATCAGAAACTCAGGGAAGCTTTAGCCATAGTGGAGGAGGAGATACAGAAGGGAGAGACGCTCTCTGATGCTATGAGAAACAGAAAGGGAATATTCCCGGATCTTTTAATAAGCCTCATTGAAACGGGAGAGGTCAGCGGTACCTTAGATTCTATCCTTGCTAGAATGGCAGGACATTATGAAAAGGAAGTTAAGATAAACAACAAAATAAAAAATGCAATGATTTATCCCTCGGCCCTTATGATAGTATCCATAACCATAGTAGCAGCTCTTTTAATCTTCGTTATGCCAATCTTCGTTACCATGTTCGAGAGCAGTGGAGTAGAGCTCCCTTTCCTAACCAGGATGCTTCTAGCAATGAGTAACGGACTTCGAAGCAATTTTCTCGTCATACTAATAGTTTTAGCTATCATCATTTTTGGTGCTCGTTATTATCTCAAAACTGAGGACGGAATACTTTTCTTAGATAGAGTAAAGTTAAAGGTTCCTATAATAAGAGGCTTAAATGAAAAGACCATAGCCTCTAGATTTACAAGAACCCTCAGCACAGTAATATCCAGCGGTATCTCTGTAATGCAGGGACTGCAGATAGTATCTCAAGTAGTAGGCAACAAGGTTGCCGAAGAAAAGCTAATGAAAGCAAGGGAAGCCCTAATCCGAGGAGAAGGCCTCTACGAACCTTTAAAAAACACCAAGCTATTTCCGCCGATGCTCTACTCCATGATAAAAATAGGAGAGGAATCCGGTGCTCTCGATGAAATCCTGAATAAAACAGCTGATTTCTATGACGAGGAGCTGGATGCAGAAATAGCTAACTTTACCGCTGCCCTAGAACCTATAATGATAGTCTTCATGGGCTTAATAATCGGAATCATGATAATATCCATCATTACCCCAATGTTTGCGATGTACAATACGATGTAAAGTATTGCACGTAAAAATATAAAAAATACATCCCCAAGGAGGATAACAACATGGAAAACGTAATAACAACAAATCAGAAGAAGAGAAGAAAGGGCTTCACCCTTATCGAACTTATAATAGTATTAGCGGTTATGGCTATTATTGCTGCTATAGCTATACCTAATTTTTCAGCAGTAAGTAAGAACTCTAAGAATAAGGCTGATGTTCAGAGTGCTGAAACTATAAAAAGAAATGTACTTATGCTAGTTTCTGATGATAGCGTACAAAAACCATCTACTGGCACAGAGGTTTATCATGTGAAATTTGGAAATAATGGAAAAGTTTCGAGCGTTGAAAAAAGTGGTGATGGTAATAATATTTCTGTTATTTCAGAAGCATTACAAGAAGTGAAAAAACCTCAAGGTATACAGTTTACTTATGGGACTGATGGAAAGCCTAATCATACAGGTAGTAAAGCTGAGTTGTATTATATTAGAGTAACTGATACTGGCGATGTGACAGTTAATACTACACCATAATTAAATATATATTATTACTTTTATTTTAAAATGCTCCACCCTTAGTGGTGGAGTTTTTCCTAATTAGGAATTTATCCATCAATTACTTCATAAGGATGTGAAGCAGATGACTGTGGCAGAAAAAAAGAAAATGACTTTGAAGGAGCTTTTAACATCTGATGTAAGCTCTCTTAGAAGTGTTAAGAGCAAAGATATTGAGTTGAAGAAGACAAAGAGTAAGAAGTCAGTATTATTTCCCAAGGAATATTTAGCTATAGATATAGGGAGCAGCAGTATTAAGATGGCTTTGGGGAAGGAAAAAGGGAATAAGCTTTATGTGTCCAAGCTTGTTAAGGTGGATAATAAGAGCTTTATTTCTGATGGAGTTTTTACGGATAAGAGTAAGGTTGGTAATGAGATTATCAATGTACTGCTTCAGGAAGGTATTAAGAATAAGGAGGTTAATTTTACTGGGAACAGCAGTATCATAATTAACCGTGAGCTTGTCATTCCTAAGGCTTCAGAGGAGGAGCTTAATACTCTTATTGAATATGAAATACAGAAATATCTTCCCATAAATATGCATGATTATATAATACAGTATGACATATTAGAGGAATTAAAGGTGGATGATATGGACAAGCTTAAGGTGCTGGTGGTTACATACCCTAATAAGCTGGCCAAGGATTACTATGATTTATCCTTAAAGATAGGGCTGAAGCCTAATGCTCTTGATGTGAGATTTAACTCAGTTAAGAAGCTTCTTCTTAATAATTATGCCTTCAATGGCAAAAAGGTTGAAGCTCACGAAACAGTTGCCTTAGTAGATATGGGAGCTGAAAATATTGATGTTTCTATCTTTAAACATAAAGTCATGGATTTTACAAGAATTATTAAGGTAGGGAGCTCAGCTATAAATACAGAAGGAGCAAAAGCACTAAAACTTCCTGAAAAGGATGTAGAAATGAAAAAGCTTTCTATAAGCAAAAATCCTGGTACCACTCCTGAAGAGGAAATACTCCAGGGAGTTGTTAATCAATTTATTGATACGACCATAGGAGAGCTTCAGAGACTCTTTCAGTTTTATAGAAATAAGGCTGTAGGAAATAAGATTGATAAGGTATTTATTTATGGTGGAGGCTCCAGGATAAAGGATATAGACATAAAGCTATCTGAGGATCTTAATACAAAGGTAATAAAGGTTAATTCATTAGATAATATTGTTTTTAAGAATGAACAGGATGCAGTGGATGTAGATCTTTTCATCAATGCCTTAGGGGCATTAATCAGGCTATAGGAGGAGAAGGACTATGAGGGATTTTAACTTTTTTAAACCCTATCTGGGAGAAGAAAAGGAATCGAAAAATACCAGAAAATTTAAATATGGTCTTCTGCTTCTATTAGCTTTATTTATTTTAGCTACCTTAGGATGGAATACCATAAGTGTTATGAACCTAAACAAAGACATAGATAAGCTTCAGGGAAAGCTTGAGGATCCAGAAAGAATTGAGAGATATAAAGAAGCTGAAGTGGTAATAGCAAAGCAGAATCTATTAAAGGAGTATGAGGAAAAGTTTCAAGGAATTTATACCTCCATATATAAGAAGGATGTAATCAATACAGACTTTATAATTGAGCTATCTTCTACTATTCCTGAAAAGGTAAATTTTCAAAACATAAATGCTTCAAATGAAAATTTAAGCATCAATGGAGTTTCAGCCGATAGGGTGAGCATTGCTGAATTTTTATATAACATAACTCAGTGCTCCTTTGTGAAGGAAGCCTCTATCAGTAATATTACTGAAAACGCTGAAGGAGAATACAGCTTTAGTATTAGCTGCATTTTAAAGGAGGGTGAGATAAATGAAAATCAGTAAAAGAGAAAAAAACCTTCTGATATTTTTAGGCGTTTTAATCATATTTTTTGGCTATTATAAATTGATATTTACCAAGCAGAGAGAAGATATATCTAGTTTAAAGCTCCAGAGAACTGCGCTTACAGACAAGCTTAATACGATGGAGAGGAACATAGCTTCATTGGACACTCTTAAAACAAAGACAGAAGAAGCTTCAGAAAGAATTTCCTTAAAGACAAACAAGCTTTATCCGTATTTATCACAGAATAAACTTATTGTAGAATTGGACAAACTTCTTAAGGATGCAGGCATTATAGGGAACATGACCTTTGCCATGCCTACCTATGAAAGCTTACAAGCAGCTGCAGCATCCCAGGAAGAATCTCCTTCTAGTATTTTAAAGCCTATCGCTGAACAATATAAAAAGCTTAATAATACTGAGAATAATGCTTCAGAAGAAGCACAAGAAACTCAAGGAGAAACAACTTCAGAGACCGGTGCTGTGGAAAGCTTAAAAGTTAATATAACCTTCAACGGAAGCTACAATAATTATATTAAGTTTATGCAGCTCTTAGAAAGTAATTCAAAGAGAATATTCATCAGCAGCTTAGCCTTAAGTCAAAATACTCAGGAAGAGGTTTCCGGTACCCTTACCTTAGATTTTTATGCTGTACCTAAGATTACTGATGAGGACGAGTCCTATGATCAGTGGGCATTTAACAATAGCTATGGAAAAGAAAATCCCTTTACTGGTTCTGCAGTAGCGGCCTTTGAAAATACCATAGAGGAAAGCTCTGTGGTAAAGGAAGATAGCTATGACTTTGCCATGAGCCTTAAGAGTATTGACTCAGACCTTCCTACCTTTATGCTGGGGAGGGCTAAGGATGCTGTGAAAACTACTTATGTTTATGGTGATAATGAAGGAGTCATAGAAGCAGAAATGATTCTTACTAAGAAGGATGGAGAATATTATTATAAATATAAGACTTCTGAGGGTAGCTATCCACTGCAGTATGATGGTGATGGTATGAAATTTTCACCGGTAAGCAGCAGTATAGTTGTCAATGCTTACTCCTCAGAGAGGACAGGGGAAAAGGACAAATCAGTGGTTAATTTAAAGGTAGTTAATAATACAGACAAGAAAGTAATTATTAATGTTGTAAACGACCCGGTTAATGATTCAAGAATCTCTATTACTGGAGCTGGTGGCAGTGTGGATGTTAAGAGAAATTAAGGGTGTTAAGAAGGCATCGAGTAATGTTAAATACAAGAAAGGCTTCACTCTTCTAGAGGTTATCATCTCCCTGGCTATCTTTGCTGTGCTATCCATAGCTATAGGTG
>JAEXSY010000224.1 GCA_023440105.1 Bacillota bacterium | reverse complement strand
CAAAGAGTACTCTAGTACAGCTAATACCAAGGCTTTATGATGTGCCTGAGGGAGAAATAATTGTAGCTCACCATAATGTAAAAGACTATAAGCTAAGAATCCTCAGAGATGCCGTAAGCATGGTGCTTCAAAAAAATGTATTATTCTCAGGTACTATTAGAGACAATTTAAAATGGGGTAATGAAAATGCCACAGAGGAAGAAATTATTTCTGCCTGCAAAGCTGCACAGGCTCATGATTTTGTCACCTCCTTCCCCGATGGCTATGATACTGATTTAGGACAGGGTGGAGTTAATGTTTCTGGAGGTCAAAAACAGAGACTTACTATAGCCAGGGCTTTACTCAAGAATCCAAAGATTCTAATTCTAGATGACAGTACCAGTGCTGTCGATACAGCTACCGATGCAAAAATTAGAGAAGCCTTCAAAAATAACTTCAAGGATGTGACAAAGATAATCATCGCCCAGAGGATTACCTCTGTCAGTGATGCAGATAAAATAATTGTATTAGATGATGGAAAAATAAATGGTATCGGCACCCATGATCAGTTACTTAAGAATAATGAAATATATCAAGAGGTTTTTAACTCACAGCAGAAAGGAGAGGAGAACTAATGGCTAAAGGTCCCATAAGAAAACCAAAGAATACAAAGAGAACCCTGGTAAGAATATTAGACTATATGCTTGATCAAAAATTAAGGCTTATACTTGTAGCTGTTTTTGTCCTCTTAAGCTCAGGAGCAGGTATCTTTGGTACCTACCTCCTTAAACCTATTATCAATGAGATAGCTCCGCTCATAGGAACAAATCCATCCTTATCACAGCTCACACCTTTTATCAGCAAATTAATCCTCTTAGGCTGTGTTTATGGATTAGGAGCTCTATCCACCTATATTTACGCCAGGCTTATGCTTAATATATCTAACGGGACACTAAACTCCGTAAGAAAAGATTTATTTAATAAAATGCAGGATCTTCCCATAAAATACTTTGATACCCACACTCATGGAGAGCTAATGAGCCGCTTCACCAATGATGTTGATACCTTAAGAGAAGCTATCAGTCAGGGTGTTACACAGCTTATGACCTCTACGGTCTCTGTGGTAGGTACCTTTATAATGATGCTTGTATTAAGCCCATTATTAACACTGCTTATAATTTTTATGCTTTTTATAATGCTTTTTACGGTAAAATTATTTACCACAAAGAGCTCCAAATATTTTAGACAGCAGCAAAAAGCCATAGGAACGGCTAATGGTTATATAGAAGAAATGATTGAAGGCCAGAAGGTGGTTAAGGTATTTAATCATGAGAATGTTGTTAGAGAAGAATACTTTAATCTTTCAGAGAATGTAAGAGTCTCCGGTACTAAGGCTAATGCCTTTGCCAGCATGCTGATGCCTGTAATGGGTAATATATCCTATATAAACTTTGCCTTAACCTCTGCCTGTGGTGCTCTTTTAGTTATATCAGGAGGAATGGATATAGGTTCCTTAGCCTCCTTCCTTCAGTATACTAGGTCTTTCTCTCAGCCTATAACTCAGATTTCACAGCAGTTTAATGCTGTACTTTCAGCCTTAGCGGGGGCAGAGCGTATCTTTGAGGTTATTGATGAGACCCCCGAGACAGATGAGGGCTATGTAACTCTCGTAAATGCTATAAGGAAGGCTGATGGAACCTTAGAAGAATCAGAAAAGAGAACAGGAGTATGGGCCTGGAAACATCCCCATGGTGATGGAAGTGTAACCTATACAGAAGTAAAGGGCGATGTGGTCTTTGAAAATGTAATCTTCAGCTATGATGGAAAGAAAACTGTTTTAAATAATGTTTCATTATATGCAAAGCCTGGTCAGAAAATTGCCTTTGTAGGCTCTACAGGAGCAGGAAAAACTACCATAACCAATCTTATAAACCGCTTTTATGATATTCAAGAGGGTAAGATACGTTATGATGGAATCAACATAAAGAAAATCAAGAAAGCAGACCTCAGGCGTTCTCTTGCCATGGTTCTTCAGGATACTCATTTGTTTACCGGAACGGTAATGGATAATATACGCTACGGAAAGCTGGATGCCACCGATGAGGAGGTAATATCAGCAGCAAAGCTTGCTAATGCCCATACCTTTATAAAGCATCTCCCTCAGGGCTACAATACAATATTAACTGCCGATGGCTCAAACTTAAGCCAAGGACAGAGACAGCTGCTATCTATCGCCAGAGCGGCTGTAGCAGACCCACCAGTATTAATATTAGATGAAGCCACCAGCTCCATTGATACTAGAACAGAAAAGCTCATTGAAAAGGGTATGGATAAACTCATGGAAGGAAGAACAGTATTTGTTATAGCCCATAGGCTTTCCACCGTTAGAAACTCTAATGCCATAATGGTGCTAGAGCAGGGTGAAATAATAGAAAGAGGAGATCATGAGTCCTTAATTGAAGATAAGGGAAGGTACTATAAGCTATATACAGGACAGTTTGAGCTTTCCTAAAAAATAATATGGCTGTGAAAACTAATTATTTGGTTTTCACAGCCATTTATACTTTGGGTACATATATTATATGTTCTGTTTATATTAATTTGATTTTACTTATGTTTATATATTATTTTAGGTACATATAAAGCCAATAAATAAAGTACTTCAAAGGCTATAATCACTACGATTCCCTCATAATTAAAGAGGCTAGTACCTATAATAAAGTTATTTATTAGTGAAATTAATAAAAATAATACCCCCCAAGAAGCAGATATAATTCTATTTATTCTTATAAATGCATCTATTGTAAAGCTTTTGCTATTCCAATAATATTTATAAAAGTAGTATGCTGAAATAGGAGTTTTAGCAAAAAGGGAACTTATACACAAAGCACCAAAGATAAAATAAACGATGCTCGCCATATATTCTTCTTTGTTTGAAATAAGTAGAAAAAGGCCCATAACTATTGCTAAAAAATGAGATATACTGTCATAGGTAGTAAGCTTATATTTAAAGCCAAATATTGGTATCAGTGCGCAAAAGGCCAGAGCAATAGTACCTGAAAGTTCTGAACTAAAAGGAATAAAAAGTCCCATAGCTATCCAAGGGAGAAATAAAAGCAATACATTAGTATCCTTATTTAAATCTCTCTTTGCAGTGATATCCGTAATATAATAATAAGTATTATTTTTTTTACCTTCTTCTATCATTGAATCAAAAAGATTATGTAGCACATCCTTTGGCATAAAGCTTCCATAAAGCTTCTCTTTATCCTCTAAGGTAATATCACCGTTTACTCTATATTCTCGCCCAGCTTCTTCAAAATTCTTTATTGACTCTGTGTTAATCCCCTTGTATCCAAAGGTATACTCATCTTCTTCCGATGGACACAGAAGTCTTAAAGAAGCTTTTCCAAAAAATAGATCTGTATATTCCATTAGGTGTTCATACTTATTTTCATAAGAATAGAGACCTAAAGTGGAAAAAAGTATGTGCTGGCACTGATCATTTCCATGTTTTTCTTCTTTTTTCTTTATGTTAAAGGCTAAAATCCTCTCCAGAAGAGCCTTAATCTTATAAGGAAAGCTTAAAGAATATATAGGAGCTACCCATATTACATAGCTAGCACCAATTAACTTATTTAATATATACTTTAAATCATCACAGATACAGCACTTATTCTCATTATTCAGGCATTCCTTACAGCCAGTACAATACTCAATATCTTTGTCATATAAATTTATTGTCACTACTTCATAGCTATTATTTTCATTAAGCCCTTTAATAAAGGCTTTAGCAGCAGATAAGGGAAGGGTTTCCATTCTCTCAGAGCAGCCATTTAATAATACTATCCTTTTCATAAATTGCTCCTTAGTAATTTAATTTAACTATCAAGCCCATAAAATAGTGTGTCCAATTTAATCAATATAACCAATTAATAACCACATGAAACCCTTTAATAACCTTCGCAAGCTATGCTATTAATTATCATTATTAATTAAATAAATATTTAACAATACATGTAATTATTATATCACGTTTTATATGAATATTATAGAACTTTAAACATACTTTTACATATTATTATATGTTTTTTGAATTTATGTAAATTATTATTAGTTAGTTATAAAAAAGTATAAATCCTATGGTGTTAACAGCAAAATTAGCAAACATATGAAGCATCCAGGAAGGAAATATTCCGTTAAACCTATCACATATATAATTGAATATGAGTCCTCCTATAAAGAGTGCTACAATTAATAGAATAAATAGTAATGGTGAGAACCAATCTACAATAATTGCTACATGATATATAGAAAAGGCTGCTGCACTAAAGCTATAAGCGTTGCTATTTCCCAGGTAATTTTTAAGCCTCATAAAAGCAAAACCTCTAAAGAAAAATTCCTCAAGAAATGAATTTACAAAAGATATGTATAGGGATATAAATAAAAAATTATCTTTATTTACTCCAACACTTTTTTCTAAGGTGCTGGTTACAGAAGAAAGATCAAAATATCCACCTAATAAAAGATAAGCTCCTAATATAAAAATGTACATTCCTATTCCCATAAGAAGAGCCCTCAGAAAATTGTTCTTATCAATGATAAAAAAGTCCTTAATAGAACCTTCCTTAGTAATAATCCTATAAAATAAAGGTAAAAGTAAGAACAATACTACCTTATAAATAGACTTTATTAGATATCCTGGTGTAAGTAAAAGCTCCACCATTGCCATTAAAATGCAAGCCAGTAAAACAATAAATATAATATTAAAGCCTCTCTTCTTATAGCTTGTATCCATTATCTCCTCCTAAATATTAAGACTTTTATGTAATTATCGTAACACAAGATATATATAAATAGAACTTTTAAATAGATTAAAAAAACACTCTATAGCTCTAACACTTATGAACATTTATATATAATTTTATGTGACTATTTACATTATAAAAAATATATATAGAATATTATTATATGCACAAATAAAAATCAAAGTGGAAGAGGTGATAGGATGAAGCCTATAATTGGAGTAATGCCACTATTTGACGATGAAAAGAACAGTATATGGATGCTTCCTGAATATTTAGAGGCAGTGAAGCTAGCTGGCGGACTACCTATTATACTTCCTCTAGAATGTGAAAATGATGATATAGATAAGCTCATAGGTTTTTGTGATGGCTTCCTTTATACAGGTGGACAGGATGTAGACCCCATGATGTATGGAGAGATTCCATCTGAGTCCTGCGGTGCTTGTAATGAGAAAAGAGATATCTTAGAGGCTAAGCTTTTTACAGAGGTATATTCTAAAGACAAGCCTATACTAGGAATTTGTAGAGGTCTTCAATTTATAAATGTTATGCTTGGAGGAAGTCTATATCAAGATATTCCTACAGATCTAGAGGGTGATATAAGACTTAATCATCATCAAGAAAAGCCTTATTCCTCTGCCAGCCATTGTGTACATATACTAGATGATACCCCCTTAAAAAGTATACTTAAGAGTGAAAAGATATATGTTAACAGTATCCACCATCAAGGAATAAAGGAGCTTGCCCCTAAAGCTTTGCCCATGGCCCTATCAGAGGATGGACTAATAGAAGCCTTTTATGTTCCCCTCAAAAAATTTATAATGGGAGTTCAATGGCATCCAGAATATTTATTTAAGAAGGATAAAAATCAGTTAAAAATTATTGAGGCCTTTATTGAAAGTTGTTAAAATCAAAGATTAGGTAAGAGTTAGGTAAAGACAGTTAATAACTAAGAGTGAAAAGTGAAGAGATGAGAAGAAAGGTAAGAGCTAAGAACTAAAAACTAAAAGTTAAAAGATTAAAGATAAGAGTTAACAACTAAGAACTAAGAGTTGAAAGATGAAACTAAGAGTTAAGAAGTAAGAAGTATGAGTTAGAAGATCAAAACTCTTAGTTCTTACCTTTTACTTCTTAGTTGTTTTCTTACTTCTTAGTTGTTTTTTTAAAAAAACGGCCCATCACCTTGAGAAGCTCTCTAAACTTGAGAACCTCTCTAAAAGTGATGAGACCGAAGCTTTATTTATCTCTTTGTTTAATTCTTGGTATAAAGCGTCTTGCAACACTTCCCTTTCCTCTGTGCTTGACATAAAAGAAGCCTATTATAGAAAACACTACGGCACCTATAAAATTTACAATTAAGTCTTTCATTGTATCTATAAGTCCTATATCAATATAGCCTCCTAAGCCGAGACTCTGTCCATTTATAATTACATCATTTATGTTCTTTATTGCAACTACCTTATTGCTGTTAGTGGGATCAAGCATTACAGAGTATATACCATGAATTATGGTATCCTTCTGCATATCTGTGTGTAAAAACATATCCATAAAAAACTCAAAAAACTCCCAAAGAACTCCAATGGTCATGGAAAAACAAAAGGCTACTAACGCCATGTAAATAGGTGATAGCTGAAAGGAAAATCTCTCATTGCCATTTAATATATCCACCAGAGAAAAACCTATTGCCGCTGCTAAAAATCCGTTGATAGTATGAAGCATTGTATCCCAGAAAGGATAGGTAATATAATATGCACTCATTTCTCCAAGGATTTCTGCTGCAAAAATGAATAATAGTATTATAACCTCCAGGGTATTTGGAAGATCAATGTGAAAATTAACCTCAATAAAACTCGGTATCATAAAAAGTATTAAGGTAAGCACACAGAAAAATACATTTTCATAATTTCGATTAATAAATGCAGCTATCATCGCTAATACAACTATGGCTCTTAAGACCATATATAATATAAACACTGATTTATTCTCTCTTATATGTTGATTTATACTCTTCCAATAATCCTTTCTTTTCTTACTAGTCATGTAATACCCCCCGCAGTAAAAAAATATTGCTTTATTTATTGCTTTAATAAATTAGTATTATAATAATTACAGAATCCATTGCTTTCACTATTGATTCTATTCCTACAATATAAAATATATTATATCAAATTATACTAATTATCAATTATCCATGCTATTTATATATCTATTCTCCTATTATATCTAATAAGTATATTTTATCTTTATTATAAAATTTATACTGACCTTCTATGATAGAAGATATTATATCTTCTCCTACTTTATTATCATTCCTATTAATAAGACTACAGAGAACATGTCCTGGACTGTACTTTTCGCCTATAAGCCTCCCTGCATATATCCATAGCTTCACTCTATAACCATCCTGAAAATCTAAATCATAAAGCCTTAGAAGCTTTGAGGAAGTAATTCCTGTAAGTTTAAAAGTCTCTCCATCCATATCTAAAATACGCTGCATCTTTGTAAGCTCTATTTCTTTAATCCGAAGTATCCTTCTATATATGATATTACCAGTCATAAGCTTCCTCCCTTCATTAGCTAATTATATACTATTATTTCATTAAACTAAAATAATAAAACTCATCTAACTATTAGTGGAGATACAAATATCTATAAAACAAAAAAAGCATCTAAAAGATGCTTTTCTGGCGGAGAAAGAGGGATTTGAACCCTCGCGCCGGTTACCCGACCTACGCCCTTAGCAGGGGCGCCTCTTCGGCCACTTGAGTATTTCTCCATGCCCTACAGTTTTATTATATATTAAAATATTAATGGCGGAAAGAGTGGGATTCGAACCCACGGTACGGTCACCCGTACGCCGGTTTTCAAGACCGGTGCCTTAAACCAACTCGACCATCTTTCCTTGTGCTGCGACAAATATTATTATACCAACGGGAATATTAAGTGTCAACAGTTTTTAAAGATTTTAGCAAGTAAATATATACCATGTAGGCTTACATATAAAAATCCCTCACCAAAATTAAAGGTAAGGGAATTTTTATTTATATTAATTATTACTATTTTATTTCATCTACTCCCATAAATGGCTTTAATGCCTCAGGAATTTTTACAGTTCCATCAGCTTGCTGGAAGTTTTCTAGTATAGCCGCTACGGTTCTTCCTATAGCAACTCCTGAGCCATTTAAAGTGTGGACAAACTGAGGCTTATCCTTAGGAGTTTCCTTATATCTTATATTTGCTCTTCTTGACTGGAAGTCCTCGAAGTTTGAACAGCTGGATATCTCTACATATCTATTGTAGCTTGGCATCCATACTTCTATGTCATATTTAAAGGCTGCAGTAAAGCCTAAATCTCCCTTGCATATCTTAACAACTCTATAAGGAAGACCAAGTCCCTGGAGAACATCCTCTGCATCCCTTGTAAGAGCTTCTAGCTCCTTATAGGAATCCTCTGGTTTACAGAACTTAACAAGCTCTACCTTATTGAATTGGTGCTGTCTTATAAGACCTCTTGTATCCCTTCCTGCAGAACCAGCTTCTGCTCTGAAGCAGGCACTATAAGCTGCATGCTTTATAGGAAGATCCTCTCCCTTAAATATCTCATCTCTGTACATATTAGTTACTGGTACCTCTGCTGTAGGGATTAAGAAATAATCTACATCATTTAATTTAAAAGCATCCTCTTCAAACTTTGGAAGCTGTCCTGTGCCAGTCATGCTTTCTCTGTTAACCATAAAAGGTGGGAATATCTCTACATAATCCTTTTCTATGGTATGCTTTTGAAGGAAATAGTTGATTATAGCTCTTTCTAATCTTGCACCTAAGCCCTTATACATGGTAAAACGAGCTCCTGTTATCTTTCCAGCTCTTTCAAAGTCTAGGATATTTAAATCTGTTCCAATATCCCAATGAGCCTTAGGATCAAAGTCAAAGGCTGTAGGCTCACCCCATTTTCTAATCTCCACATTATCTTCGTCAGTATTACCACTAGGAACCTCTGGGTTAGGTATATTAGGAATTCTCAGCATAATATACTTAATCTTTTCATCTATTTCATTTACTTCACTATCATGAGCTTTAATAGTTTCTCCTATTTCTTTCATTTCCTTCATAATAGGAGCTACATCCTGTCCTGCCTTTTTAAGCTTTGGTATTTCTGAAGATAGCTGATTCCTCTTGCTCTTAAGAGCTTCAACCTCCACAAGGATAGCTCTTCTTCTTTCATCCAGCTCTACTACCTGATCTATTACAGAAACATCAAAATTCTCTCCTCGATCATTTAAAGCCTGCTTAATTTCTTCCTTATTAGTTCTAATTCTTCTTATATCCAGCATTTTTTTTAATCTCCTTTCCTATTATTAATATGTCCTAATAATTACTTACTGATCAATCTATCTGAAAATAAAAAAAGCCCTTCCTCCCCAAAGGGACGAAAGACTCCGCGTTGCCACCCTAATTAACAGCTAAAAAAAGCTGTTCTCTCAAAAATTTAACGGTATATCCGTACTGCTTATTCACAGTCCCTCCAAGGTGGATTCTTAGGTAATAAATATTAGCTTTCACCTTCCGCTAATTCTCTAAAAAATATTAGCCTAATACTAGCCTTTTCAACGGTTTAATAATTTTATTAACTTTTCAGATATATTATTATTATACTTCTTTGACTTAAGCTGTCAACTGTTAATCATAAATATTTCTCGTTGCTATTATATCTACTCCAGTATTTAATATATTTTTGCATATCATATCCCCGATTTCTATGGGTACTCCGACATATATTCTGCTTAATACTCTAGAGCACTCAATCCATTTAGAAATAGGTATAGGCTCACTGCTTTTTACTGGTACCACGTTATATTTACTACTTCCTTTTATCCTCACAAGCGTGGTAAATACATCCTCTTTCAAGCTTTTCTTCCTCTCTATATATCATCAAATTCTTTTATCCTGGAATTTAGCAGATAGGAATTTTTTGAATCATCTACTATCTCCATGGGACTCTTTCCCATCTCCCGGGCAAGGATGCTTTTTATTTTATTGGTACAATAAGCACGATGGCAGCTTCCCATTCCTGCACGTGTCGTTCGTTTTACTCCTTCAAGA
>JAEXSY010000216.1 GCA_023440105.1 Bacillota bacterium | reverse complement strand
GGATGGGAGTATTTGGGGTGGAGAATTTTTCATTGGTACTACAAGAGACTTTAAGAGAGTTGGACATTTAAAATATGTAACTCTTCAGGGGGGAGACCAGACGATAAAAGAGCCATGGAGGGCTGCTTTATGTTATTTATCTGCCTTAGGCTATGATCCGACAAAATGGCTTGTAGAGATAGAGGATGAAAAAATTGAAGTGGTTATGCATGCTCTAAAAAATAATCTTAACTGCTATAAAACTTCAAGCATAGGTCGATTGTTTGATTGTATATCTGCAATATTAGGTCTTTGTTATAAAATCTCCTATGAGGCTCAAGGTGCAATTATCCTTGAAAATACTATAGCTTCTCAGGTGAAGGACTACTATACAATGGAGATATTATCAAATGAAGAGATGATAGAAATAGATTATAAAGAGCTAATTAAAGAAGTGCTAAGTGACATAGAGCTACAAATACCAATATCGGAGATTTCATCAAAGTTTCACAATGGTTTGATAGAAGTAACAGGAAAAATTGTAAAAAAGTTAAGCTGTATATATGAGATATCAGAAGTGGTATTAAGTGGAGGCTGCTTTGAAAATCAATATCTTCTCTGTAATATGGTAAAAAGACTGAAAGCTATGGGTATGAAAGTGTTTTTTAATCAAAAGGTTCCTATAAATGATAATGGCATATCTATTGGACAACTCATCATTGCGGATCAAATAGTACGGGGGTGAGGATATTATGTGCTTAGCGGTGCCCGGTGAGATAATAAAAATTAATGGAGATTACGCCTTAGTTAATATTATGGGGGCAGAAACGAAGGCTTTTATTAAGCTTATAGAAAATCCTAAAATAGGTGATTATGTTCTTATTCATGTGGGCTGTGCCATAGAAATAATTAATAAGGAATACTATGGTTTTTTAACTGAGCACTATAATAGGATAATTGATGAGGATGGATTTATAAATGGATGAAAAAATAATAAAAGATATGATAAGAGATATTAATGAAAGGTCGCAAAAAAATATAAGATTAATGGAGGTTTGCGGAACTCATACTCATGCCATTGGTAAGTTTGGGATAAGAGGACTACTAGGCTCAAATATCGAGCTCCTGTCTGGTCCAGGCTGTCCTGTCTGTGTAACAGAGGAAGGGATTATAGACACTGCCATTGAGATATTAGAGAAGGATAATGTAATATTAACGACCTTTGGAGATATGCTCAGGGTAAAAGGGAGTCATGAGAGTCTTCTAGACCAACGAAGTAAGGGAAAAACTATCAGAATCCTTTATACACCCTTCGAAGCTTTGGAAATTGCAGAGAATAATAGGGATAGGAATATTCTTTTTCTTGCAGTTGGATTTGAAACTACAGCTCCAGTGATTGCTTCTGCAATTAAATTAGCAAGAGAAAAAAACATATCTAATTTATATTTCCTTTGTTCCTTAAAGCTAATGCCTCCAGTAATGCAATTGGTCCTTGATAATGCTTACAATAATATTCATGGAGTAATCTGTCCTGGTCATGTGGCAGCGGTGATGGGGGCGGATTATTTCAAATTTATTTCTCATGAGTATCGAATCCCTGCGGTAATTGCTGGCTTTGAAGCCCTAGACATTATTAGAGCTATCCATGAACTTGTTCTTTTTTGGGAGAATATCAGCTTCAGGAAATTCCAAAATCTCTATGAACGCTCAGTAAGTTCCCTGGGAAATAAGCTTGCTCAAGAAGTAATAAGAGAGGTCTTTGAGGTGGGAGATGCAGAGTGGAGAGGCATTGGATATATACCCGGCTCTTCATTAGTGTTAAAAAAAGAATATTCACAGTTTGATGCCATGAAAAAATACAATATAGAGGTTCTTTCGAAGAATAGTAATTCTCAGTGCCTGTGCAAAGAAATCCTAATGGGAAGAAAAAAGCCTGTGGACTGCAATGCCTTTGGGAGAGAATGTACTCCTAGCCATCCCTTAGGGCCCTGTATGATTTCTGGTGAAGGGTCTTGTGCAGCTCACTATAAATATCAGAGTTAGAAGGAGAAGTTATTATGGACAAATCAATTAAATTGTGCCATGGCAATGGGGGCAGCCAAACAGAGGAGCTTATTAGAGAGATTTTTTATAAGCATTTTAACAATGAAATACTTTTGAAGGGGTTAGATTCTGCTATTTTAGAAATAGGACAGGGTAGAATAGCTTTTACTACGGATACCTTTGTAGTAAAGCCTATCTTTTTTCCTGGAGGTAATATAGGTAAGCTTGCTCTCTGCGGTACTATAAATGACCTTGTGGCTGTGGGGGCAAAGCCTTTATATATAAGCTGTGGAATGATTATTGAAGAGGGTTTTGATTTAGAGCTCCTTGAGAGAATTGCAATATCAATGAAGGAAACGGCAGACTTAGCAGGGGTTTCTATCGTTACAGGAGATACAAAAGTAGTAGAAAAAGGAGCAGTAGATCAAGTTTTCATTAATACCAGTGGTATAGGTAGGATAGTAGATGATTTTAGTATTAAAGAAATATTCCCAGGGGATAAAATTATAGTTACAGGTACTATAGCTGAGCATGGCACCACCATAGCAATAAATCAGTATAATCTCAAAATAAAAGGTGATTTTCAGAGCGACTGTGCTCCCCTTGCTGAAATATTAGAGTGCCTGGAAGGTTATAAGGAGGACATCAAATTTATGAGAGATCCCACTAGAGGGGGAGTGGCTACGGTGCTTAATGAAATATCAAAACACTCAGGCCTTAGCATACACCTTTATGAAAAAAATATACCTATTAGGGCAGAGGTTACAGCGATAAATGAGCTCCTAGGTCTGGATCCTCTGTATATAGCATCTGAAGGCAGAATGATATTGGTAGTGAACGGAGTTAAATCAAAAGAGATACTTGAGCGTATACGGAAGTTAAGTAGCTGCATGAACGCTGGAATAATTGGAGAATTCATAGAAGATAAGAATCAGCATGTTATCGCTCTAAATAGCTTTGGGGGTAAGAGGATTATAACAACTTTAGAAGGAGAGATGGTTCCTAGGATATGCTAGGCAATATTAACTTACTAATAATCGTGTACACTATTACTGCTATATAGTATAATAATAGTATCATTTTAATTAAATTGTAATGAAGTTAAAGGAGCTATTATGGTAACGAATCGTCCAATTTAAGCTATGTGTTTATAACTATTTTCACCATATAAAATATGGTGTTATTGTTATGCCAATTGTTTATGAGAGGCGGTTTTTATTTTGAAAAAGAATATTTATATTATGTACGCCATTGCCCTTTTACAGGGGATGGTGTTTTATGGACCTATTGCCACTTTATATCGTCAGGCGGTAGGAATATCTATATTTCAGATAACGCTTATTGAAAGTATTTCTCTTGTAATAATGATATCTCTTGAGGTGCCGCTGGGGCACCTTGCGGATCGAATTGGATATCGACGCACTATGATTGGTTGCTGCGGCTTATATTTTATCTCTAAGATAGTTTTTTGGCAGGCTGATACCTTTGGAGATTTTTTGTTTGAGCGAATATTACTAGGTGTTGTTTGTGCTGGTCTGTCAGGTGTCGATGTAAGTATACTTTATCTTTCTTGCACCGATGGCGACTCTCAAAGAACTTTTGGAATATATAACAACCTCACTCAAATAGGGCTTCTATTAGCTGCAGGAATATATGCTGTATTTATAGATGACAATTACCGTACAGCAGGACTATTAACTGTAGTTAGCTATGGGATTTCTGCAGGCCTAGCCTTTGGATTAAAAGAGGTAAAAAAAGAGAACTCTAAGAGTGTTTCTATGAAAGCCTCATTGGGAATTCTTAAGCAGGTATTTAGCAATAGAAGGCTACTATTAGTTGTACTATCCGTTGCCTTGCTTAATGAAACGCATCAAACAATTACGGTGTTTTTGAATCAGTTAAAATATGTGAAGTTGGGGATGTCTCCATCGATGATATCTATAGTATATGTGATAATAACTATTAGTGGTTTATCGGGAGGTTTTTCTTCTAAGATCACTGATAAAATTGGAGATAAAAAGCTTGGACTTGCGGTATTTTTTACTGGGAGTGTGGCTTGTATTTTGTTAGCCTTTACCAAGTATGTAATTATAGCTGTACTTGGGGTGTTGATGCTTCGTATCGGTTATAGCATTCTGCAACCACTTCAAATGAAAATTCAAAACGAAGAGATCACAGTTAGTGATAGGGCCACAGCTCTTAGCATGAATGCTGTCATTATGGATATAATAGCAATCTTCACTAATGTTGTTTTTGGGAAAATTGCTGATATAAGTCTACAATCATCTATGGTTTTTGGTTGTGTAATGTGTATAGTAGCATTTGCTTTGTATCATTTTAGTTGGCAAACTTTCAAGTATAATAAATAATAAATATACCCCCTTTGAGTAATCAAAGGGGGTATATTTATTACTTTTAAGTAAAAGACAATAAGAACTAGATGATTAGATAATTTGGAATAAATTGAATATATTGTTATAATATTAATAAAGTGTTTGTTGATTCGTATTCTAAAGCTTATTATACTTAGACAAAAAACAATACGTATTAATATCCATATTTAATAACTTATAAGCTAAAAGGGTTAGTCTTTAGCCTGTTTTATTGGGCTATAAATATATTATACGAGGAGGATGATTATATGCAGCTTAGTGGCAGAACGCCTCTTTTTAGAGCTCGCAATTTGGAAAAGCATCTAGGAGTAGAAAGTATTTATTTAAAGCTTGAGGGCAGTAACCCTTCAGGTCACAAAAATGATAGGGTGGCAGAGGCGCTTGTTCGTTATGCAATAACTAAAGGATATGAAAAAATACTAATTCACGGATCTGAACAGTATATTAAATCTGTTCTTTATTTTGCAAATAAGTTTAAATTAACTTCTACTATTTCCTTGAAAAGAAGTGCTTCTATTTCTAAGTATTTAGACGGTAGCTCATCAATCAATTCAATAAAAATAAAACCTATGGAGAGAGAAGCAGAACAAGAGTATTTAGAAAGCTATGCAAAGGAAAATCATATGTTATTAATATCAGAATGGGATAATAAGCCTTTTATAAGGACTTTAGCAATTCAAGGTATGATGGAAGAAGCTCTTAATAAACTTCCTGAAGTTACAGATGTTTGGACTCAAATAATAGGTGGATTCACTGTAAAGAGTATTTATCATGAGATTATGAGGAGTTGGATAAAAGGAAACATAGAAGAATTTCCGACTTTATCTTGTGGTGTTTCCGCTGATTCTAATTTTGATGAAGAATTTATTTATACTTCAAAATCAAAGCTCATAGAAGTTAGTTCAGAATCAAGAAATAATGCTGTAAAACTATTAAAAAGTCTTGAGAATATTACTATTTCTTCTAGGGAAGCATACTCTATTGCAGCCTTTCTAGAATGTTCTGACAAAAGAAACGGTGCCCATATAATTATTTTGAATGATGGTAAGAGTGAGATTATAGTTAATGAAATATCTAAACAAGATAATTTAGATGTGGATAGCTTGGTGAAAAATACTAGAAAACTGCTTCAACCTTATAATGATAGCGTTGAAGAAACTAGGGATGCAATATACAAAGCAATTAATTCTGGATTTATTTTTACTGCAGCTAGGAAGGATGAGCTACACGGAATTTGTATTGTGGTGAATATGGGGTTTGAGAAATTCATTCCAACTTATCACTTGGCCTATATAGGTGTACGACCTGGTAATGCTGGCAGGGGGGTAGCAACAGAACTAATAAATATGGCAGTTGAAAAAACACAAGGAAAATTATCCTTGCATGTTGATATACCTAATAAGCGTGCAAAGAAGTTATATGAGAAAATGGGTTTTGTTCATTGCTATGACAGGATGATTTACAAAGATTAGAGTTTATCGATGTTTGTGGATAAAATGAAATTACAGAGTTATACTTTGGAAGTCAATCAAGAAATATTGTTTCTTGATTGGCTTTTGTTTGTAAAATAAATAAATATTTTGTTTTAAACATATTGCTTAAATTTGTTAAATAATATACAATATTAATCAAGGAAAGGAATGTTAATAAATACTGTAAATGATTTATAAGGTATATATTAACAATTTTTGCACTTTGTTTAGTTAAAAAAATAACTTTGAGCGTAAACGTGAAATAGCGATAATTATTCGTTATATAAAAGACAAATGAAAGGTAGGACTAAATTTATGAGTAAAAAAGTTGTTCTAATAACAGGCTCCTCAAGAGGGATTGGAGCTGCCTGTGCCACAGAATTTGCAGAAGCTGGTTACAATGTAGTTATCCATTGCAATAGCAATGTTCAAAAAGCAAAGGAAGTATCAGAGGCGTGTAAAGCCCTTGGTGCAGAAGTTCTAATTTTTCAAGCTGATGTTTCAAAATATGATGAGTGTAAACGATTAGTAGATGCAGTGGTTGAGACCTTTGGCCAAATTGATGTGCTAGTTAATAATGCTGGTATAGAAGCTAATGGGTCTATAATGGATACTACCCTTGAGCAGTTTGATAACGTAATGAAAGTAAATAC
>JAEXSY010000206.1 GCA_023440105.1 Bacillota bacterium | reverse complement strand
TAATAATATAGTATAATATGAAAAAAAAGGATTCAAAGCTTTTGTATTCTTAATTGGCATCGTATACAGGTACTATATATTACAGTTATGGAAGGGAGAGGTTATAAATGGATAATAAGTTCATATTTCCAGAGGGATTTTGGTGGGGGTCAGCCACCTCAGGTCCTCAATCAGAGGGGAGCTTTAATAAGCCTCACGAGAATATTTTTGATTACTGGTACAAGATAGAACCAGAGGCTTTTTTTGATAGGGTGGGCCCAAGGATTACCAGTAACTTTTATAACAGTTATAAAGAAGATTTAGCTATGCTGAAGGAAATCGGTCTTAATAGCTTTAGAACCTCAATACAGTGGACAAGGCTCATTAAGGATTTAGAAACTGGTGAGCCTGATGAGGATGGCATAAGCTTCTATAATTCTGTAATAGATGAAACTCTAAATAATGGAATGATACCAGTGATGAATCTTCATCATTTTGACTTGCCCATAGAGCTTTATGAAAAGTATGGAGGTTGGGAATCAAAACATGTAGTTAAGCTTTTTGTAAAATTTGCAGAAACGGCTTTTAAGCTTTTTGGAGATAGGGTAAAGTACTGGACAACCTTTAATGAGCCTATAGTGATAGTGGAAGGACAGTATCTTTATGAATTTCATTATCCTAAGGTGGTAGATGGGAAAAAGGCAATGCAGGTTTTATATAATGTTAACTTAGCTTCTGCTTCAGTTATTAAAAGATATCGGGAACTAGGTCTTCATCATCAGGGAGGACAGATTGGAATAGTATTAAACCTAACACCTGCCTACCCTAGAAGTGATAGTAACGAAGACATAGAGGCTTCAAGGATAGCTGATGCTTTATTTAATAATTCCTTCCTGGATCCTGCAGTAAAGGGAAGCTTTCCGAGAAAGCTTACAGAGATTCTAAAGAAGGATGGAGTTTTATGGGAGAGTACAGAAGAGGAGGATAAAGTTATAAAGGAAGGTACTGTAGATTTTCTAGGTGTAAACTATTATCAGCCTAGAAGAGTTAAGGCAAAAGAAGAAGCTGCTTTAGATGAGAGAGGATGGCTACCAGATAAATACTTTGATAATTACGATATGCCAGGGAAGAGAATGAATCCTTATAGAGGCTGGGAGATATATCCTGAGGCTATGTATGATATCGCTATTAATATAAGAGATAATTATGATAATATACCCTGGTTTATCTCAGAAAATGGGATGGGTGTACAGGGAGAAGAAAGGTATGTAAATGATGAAGGAGTTATAGAGGATGATTACAGAATAGATTTCTTCAAAGAGCATTTAGAATACCTCCATAAGGGTATAAAAGAAGGGTCAAGATGCTTTGGTTATCATACCTGGACTCCAATCGATTGCTGGTCATGGACTAATGCCTATAAGAATAGATATGGCTTTATAGCTTTTGATTTAAAAACCAAAAATAAAACTATTAAAAAGTCAGGACGTTGGATTAAAGAGGTTAGTAAAAACAATGGTTTTTGAGAGCCCTAGAGGGTTACATTGGAAAGGCTATAAAGGATAAAGGAGAGCTGTAATGATGAAATACATTGCTATAGATATAGGTGGGAGCAGTGTGAAAACTGCTATAGTGACAGAGGAAGGAAGCATCCTTGAAAAGAGCAGCTTTAAGGGAGATAAAAATAACTTTGAGAATTTTAAAGCTTCTATGGTTGATGTAATTTTACATGCTAAAGAAGTTCATGATATAAAGGGAGTAGCAATCAGTGCCCCTGGAGGGGTAGATAGTGATAGTGGTATAATTGGAGGGTCAAGCGCCCTTCCCTGTATCCATGGTCCCAATTTTAAAACGCTCTTTGGTGAGGAGCTCGGATTAAAAGCAGAAATTGAGAATGATGCTAACTGTGCTGCTTTAGGTGAGGTCTGGAAGGGAGCGGCTAAGGATAACAAGGATGTTCTCTTTGTAGTTTGTGGAACTGGTATAGGTGGTGCTGTTGTAAAGAATAAAATGATACACAAAGGTGATAATCTCCATGGAGGAGAGTTTGGCTATTCCATTCTGGAAAAGAAAATAGTTGACGGCAAGTTAGTTTTTAAAACCTGGAGTCATTTAGGAGCAATGGGAGCACTAGTGAAGATGGTAGCTGAGGTTACAGGTGAAGACCCTGAGACACTGGATGGTAAGGAGGTATTTAGAAGGGCTGATGAAGGAGATTCTGTAGCTATTAAGGCTATAGATGATTTTTATCTATATAATGCCACGGGTATTTTCAATATTCAGTATACCTATGATCCAGAAAAAATATTAATAGGTGGTGCAATCAGTAGTAGGCCGGATTTTATTGATAAAATAAATGAAAAGCTGGACCTCATAATTAGAGCCCTCCCTGTAGCAAAGGTAAAGCCTACCCTTGTGAAATGTGCCTTTGAAAATGATGCCAATCTTTTAGGAGCCTTATACAACTATCTTCAAAGGAATGGAAGTTCCTTGGCAGGTTAATCTTATTAATTATTGATAAAATATATTCAAATAAAAAATAACTTTTTTAATCTATAAAGTTACATTGCTTTTCTACGATATAAGATAATAGAAACTTTAATTATAAGTATTATTTAATTTAATCTTATAGTATAGGAGAGCACAAAATAATGAATAATATGGACTTTATACTAGAAGATACTGTTCTTGTGAGGTGTCTGATTACTTCTATTAATGGAGAACATTATAAGGGTAAGGATTATCAAGGGAATAGATATCTTATTGAAAAAAATGAGTTTTCAAGAAGCTTTCAGGTGGGGGATGACAGAAGCTTTTATGCCTATAAAAAAGAATTCCAGGGAATTTTTGAAAGAAGAATCTTTCTCTATCCTCTGTCTAATGAAGAGTATTTAAATCTCTTTGACAGAAAAGATAGCTCTGGTAAAACCTTGAAGGAAGCCGGAATAACATTAATGGATATATAAATAATAAACCTGTGCCATACTTACTATGTAAGTTGATGCAGGTTTTTTTATGTCTTTTGTAAACTATATTATATATTTTATCAAAGTCAAGTTTACTGGTATTTTTTTTTTGTGGTTGATAATACTAAGATAGAGAAAACTATTGAAAAGGGGGGATCAAAATTCAAAAAATAACATATGCTTCAGGCCTTAAAGCGCTATTATTGTTTGTATTTTTTTCTGTAGGCTACAATGGAAATTTATCACTGATTGAAGACATAGGAATAGGAAAGGGTAGATATGATGTTTACATTAATGGTAGGTCTGAGACTCACAGTAGCTGGGAAGCTCAGAGAGCTTATAATAAAGAAGAAAAAACAACCTATCTAACCTTTGATGATGGTCCATCTAATAATACTATAAAGATTCTGGATATATTAGACAAGTATAACATTAAAGCTACCTTTTTTGTTGTAGGAAAAAATATAGAGTGGTATCCAGAGATATTAAAAGAAATAGTGAAGAGAGGACATATGATAGGAATTCATTGCTATAATCATGATTATTCGGAGATTTATTCCTCAACAGAAGCTTATATAGATGACTTTTACAAGACTTATAATTTAATTAAGGAGGTTGCAGGTATAGAACCATATATCTTTAGATTTCCTGGGGGAAGTGTAAATACTTATAATAAAAAAACTAGAAAGGATATCGCAGAGGAGATGGAAAGGAGAGGCTTTGTATTTTACGACTGGAATTCTTCCTGTGAAGATGCAGTGAAGGGAGCTGTATCTGAAAGCTGTGTAAAAAGTGTAATTAATACATCTATAAGCCAGCATAATATTCTATTGTGTCATGACACCAAAAAGGTTACTCTTTTGAATCTTGAAATATATATAAAAGAGCTTAGGGCAAAAGGATATAAATATTTTCATACTCTTGAGGGGGTTCCACCTATACATTTTTTGAACAATTATTAATAACTCTGAAATTAAGCTCCTGTTCATCCTCATATAATACATATATTTTTATTATAAGTATTGAAGGTTTTTGAATACTTTGATAAAATTTAACCTATTAAAGTGATGAAGAAGAGGGTGGCTTACATATGGGGAAATCGTATCTGCCAGAAGGGTATAAGCCCTGTTTGGGATTGTATGAAACTCAAGAGGCAATAGGAATAATTAAAAAGCTGTTGGAAAATAAGCTTTGTGTAGCACTGAGGCTAAAGAGGGTGAGTGCTCCTATATTTGTGGATCCTAAAACAGGATTAAATGATGATTTAAATGGGATTGAGAGACCTGTAACTTTTAATGTACCTGATGCAGGTATGGATGCTCAGGTTGTTCATTCTTTGGCTAAATGGAAGAGAATGGCTTTATATAGATATAACTTCCGTCCTGGAAAGGGAATTATCACCGATATGAATGCCATAAGAAGGGATGAGGAGCTGGATAATCTTCATTCGGTGTATGTAGATCAATGGGACTGGGAAAAGATAATTCTAAGGGATGATAGGAACATAGAATATTTAAAGGATACAGTAGGAAAGATTATAAATGTTATATGTAATACCTTAGATGAGCTTAAATATAAATTTGAGGAGTTAGATACAGAGCTTTGTAGAGAGGTTACATTTATTACAACTCAGGAGCTGGAGGATATGTATCCTGATCTTACGCCAAAAGAGAGAGAGAATGCTTTTGTTAAGGAACATAAAACAGTGTTTTTAATGAAGATAGGAGATAAGCTAAACTCAGGGATGAGACATGATGGGAGAGCTCCTGATTATGATGATTGGCAGCTAAATGGTGATATCCTATTCTGGAACAGTATATTAGGTCAGGCTTTTGAGATCTCTTCCATGGGAATAAGAGTGGATGCAGAGGCTTTAGATAAACAACTGAAGGCAGCAGGTTGTGAGGATAGGAGAAATCTGATGTATCACAAGATGCTCTTAGCTAACCAATTGCCATTAACAATTGGTGGTGGAATAGGACAATCTAGAATCTGTATGCTCCTTTTAAATAAAGCTCATATCGGTGAAGTTCAATCCTCCGTTTGGGATAATAAAACAATAGAGATTTATAAAGAGGCAGGTATAGAGCTGCTATAGTAATTAATAAAAAGATTAAATTTGAGCTAATAGCTCAGCTAGAGTGTCGACAAAGTCGGCACTCTTTTCTTTTCATGCTTCCCTATGAGTTTAATAAAATGTTCATATAAAGCTTACCTAGTACTTACAAAAGGATGTGATAATGTAATAAATAGTTAAAGGTGTATATTCTATTACAGTTTGGAGGAAGGGATGTTGAAGAATAAGAAAAAAATGGAGTATTATTTGCTCTCGAAAAAGGAACAAGCAAGTAGATTGAAGGAAATTGTGCTAGTATTCCTTAAGCTTGGAATCATAGCCTTTGGTGGACCTGCTGCTCATGTAGCCATGATGGAGGATGAGATTATAAAGAAAAGAAGATGGATGAGCGAGGAGGACTTTCTTGATCTATATGGAGCTACAAATCTTCTTCCGGGTCCCAATTCTACGGAATTAGCTATATATTTAGGTTATCATAGAGGTGGCTGGAGAGGACTTATTTTGTCAGGAGTAAGCTTTATACTACCGGCAATGATAAGTGTCATGACTTTTGCAGCTATTTATGTCCATTATGAGGAGCTTCCAGCACTTCAGGGAATAATGTATGGGATTCAGCCTGTTATTATTGCTATAGTTTTACAGGCTTTAATACGGCTTGGTAAGTCTGCTATAAGC
>JAEXSY010000164.1 GCA_023440105.1 Bacillota bacterium | reverse complement strand
AAATCCATCACCTGAGGATGACAGAATTTTAAGGATTGTCCCAGAATAACTTATTGAATTAATATCATAGGTTTATATCAATAATTTATTGAATTAATCCTACTTCCAATTGACAATATTATCTAAGAAGCTATAGGACAAGCGATAGAGTCTTTAAAGGCCATAATAGATTTGAAATATAAAAATCTATTATGGCCTTTATCTCATTCATTGCCACTCATCAATATCTCTATTTCATTAAGGTAGTATTCTACCAATAGCTCCTGATAGCCGGCGGTGCCAAAAAGCTTCATTTCTTCCTTGAGCTCTTGAAGCTCTTTTGAGGATATTGTATCTAGTTTGCCAATCCTTTCGGCAAAGGATATATCTCCTTTTATCTTTAAATAGTTTTCCTTATTCATTCCTAAGAAGCTTAGGCTGCTGCCATATCTATATTTTAAGTTATCGGCTATTTGTAAGCCTTCAGGATCGAAATCTCCTGAATAATATAAGTGGCTCCCCTGCTTTGCAAGCTTATCTAAGAGGCTAAGTACAGCAAGGTTAGGCTGACCACTTATGCATATGAGAGAGGGAAAGTCCTTATTATTTCTGATTAAAAGCTCATAAAAAACTGCAGGATTTTCAAATATAAAGACCTTATTTTTTATTCCTCGAACTCTATCGATAGCTTTAAGGTTATATAGGCTTAAAATCAATGGCTGTCTTTCTCTTCTGAACCACTTATAGCCCTCAAGCTCCTCCTTATCATTAAAAATTATCAATCCACTAGTTATTACAAAATTAGAAACCTCATCTCGAACTATTCCGCAGGAAAATAGAAGCTCGCTGATTTTTTCCGCTGTATAGCACCTATCTAATCCCTTCAAATAAGAAAGAGCTGATATAAGAAGCTTGCCCCCTAGGTTATTTCCATCAAAATAATGAGAATCCCTTGTAACTAAAGCAGAAAAGGCAGGGAGCGGCATATAATTTTCCTCTGAAAAGCTCATCATCGCCAGAGCTCTATCAAGATTTAAAATCACTGTCCTAAGCTCCTTGCTATTTTCCTTATATAGCTTATAAATCATCCCATAGCCATGCTTTTTAAAGGTGAACACCGCCTCAAGCCATAGCCTTGTCTTTTCCTCCTGGAGCTCATTCATCAGCAGCTGAAAATATGCTTCCTTCTTTAATTCCTTTTCTTCTCTGACCTCCCTGTTGGTCCTAAGCTCCTCGGGAAAATAGAGATTAAGAACCTCAATAAAATCAATTCCCTGAAATTGTCCTTGAGAAAAATGTTCAATGAATTTTTTTACAGATAAATTCCCTTCAAGGTTTACATATAGATTGTGGTCGATTCCTCCAAGGAGGAGACCCTGCTCCTTAGTTAGATTTTCAAGCTTTATCCTCCCTGTTAGCTTTCCGGTTTTCTTATACTTTTCTCTTAGCTTAAGTAGTATAGTATGGTATTCCTTTTTACTCCTTAGATATTCAACAGCTTCAAGATTCTTATCCACTATATCCATAGCTATTCCACCAGCCTCTTTTCCTTACCATTCCAATGATATCTAATCACCGTAACAACATTATCATTATCCTCTCTTATAAGCTCGCAGATGGATAGGTTATCCACGGTATCATAGGTACCCCACAGTATCTGAGAGTTTAAGATATAATCCATATCCAGCTTTTTTAAAAGCTTAAACATATCTCTTATATTATCCTCGTCCACACCAGCAAAGGCTTCATCCATAGATATTATCCTAGGGCATTCAACTCTCGCTTTTTTATATCGTGCATACAAAGCAGAAAATAGAGGTATATACATGGACATAGCCTTTTCTCCACCAGAGAACCTAAAGAATTCATTATTGGTAAGCTCTCTTTTTCTTTCATTTCTCTTAGTGTAATAGAGCTTAAATTGATACCACTTTCGATAATCCAGTACCTCTTTGATGATAGTATGATAATTTCTCAGTTCTCCGCTGCCCTCGTAGCTTCGCAAGGCTTCCTTTACCTTTAAGGTAAAATGATTAGCCATTTTCTTGAGCTCCTCTTCCGTACACCTGCCTCCTCTGCTCATAATATCTATAACTTCAGAAACATTTAGCTGTCCTTCCTCTTCTGCTTTGTTAGGCGTCCAGGTTATGCTCAGCTTTAGAGTACTAGTTGTATCCATCTCTTCCATAATTCCATTTATCTTATCAATCCATTCCTTGGACTGATATATCTTGCTTCTGATTTTAACACTGACAGTATTCATCAGAACCTCTTCAAATATTCTTCTTTCTTCATCGCTGATCAAGAGCTTCTGCTCCTCAATCTTGGCATTTATCTCTTCTATGAGAGATAAAAAGCCCACTTCCTTTCCAGAAACCCTGCACCTAAGATCAGTCCTCTCTCTCAGAGCCTTATATTCAGCTTCTCTATTTTCATCTCTAAAGAGAGTTACTGTTTGAATACTATATTCTCTAAGCTCTGCAGAATTTCTATTGAAGCTGCTAATAAGCTCATTGGAAAGAGCTTCTCGGCTAGTGCTTTTCTGCTCTCCTAGAGTATCTAATACCTTCTTACAGATCTCCTTTGCTATTCCCTCCTCCTTAGGAAGGATGTAGGCCAGCCTGTATTCCTCCATAAAAATAGCCTCTAATATGATGAGCTCTTCCTTGAGCTGTGTAATCATATTATCCAGCTCCTGATTCTTAATAGTTAGAGCTTCCAGTTCCGCCTTAAGGCTGCCAAGGGTTCCGTCAGCTCTGCTTATCTCTTCAGGATTTTTTCTTTTAACATTCAAGCAGCTTTCAATTTCCTCTTCAATTTCCTTGATATTAGTTTTTGCTAGAGCAGCTTCTATGGACTCCTGTTTGATTTTATTATCTCTAAGCTTCTGCAGGAGAATATTAACCTCATAGTAAAGCTCATCCAGGTCTCTAGTTAGAATATCAAGCTGTCCCGAGAGGCCCCTTAGGGCTTCCTCCTTGCCTTTAATTGACCCTATGCTAACCATTCCATTTCTTAATTGATCCTTAATGTCGCTTACTACCTCCAGGGCCTCTTCATAAGCCTTTACTGTAATAGGTAGCTCTATATCCTTAACCCTGGCATATGTACTATTTTTTATCTCCATAAACTTCTGATTCATCACAAATAGCTTATTCTTGTATCCATTTATACTGTCCTCTAAGCCCTTTAGCTTCTCATTTTGAGTCACTATAAGCTTCACTGCTTCTTCAATACCACCTAAGGATGGAAGCCTATTATACTCAGCAGTTAATAATTTAAGCCTTCCTTCGTTATAAGCAATTGACTCACGAAGCTTTCCTATATACTTTTCCAGCTCCCTAATGTCATTTCTCTTTTCCTCTATAATAAGCTCCCTATGTCTTTTCCTTGAACTTTCTCCAATGTATTTATGTACATACTTATCGCTGCTCTTACCCCTTAAAATGCCAATGCTGTATTCTCCCTTTTCATTTAAGAATACTTCTCCCCCTTCTTCAAGGAATATGCTCTGAAGCACCTCATCAATATAACCTGTGAGCTCCTTTTCCTTAAGCTCCTTATCCACCTTTAGAAGAGATGTTAAATTGTAGCTCATTATATTGGGTCTCGAGAATATATATTTATCCTCCATGCCTTCAGGAAAGTCTAAAGCTATGGCTCGATACTTTTCTTCTATAACAAGAGCATCTAATAGCCCCATGTCCCATAAAGCAGACTCTACAGCATTTCTTATCCTATCATCTACCTTCTTATCGAATATTATGGCTTTATATAATGGTGTAAAAGGTATATTCTCCTTTTTAAGTCTTTCCCTGTTTTTAATAACTCCAGGA
>JAEXSY010000055.1 GCA_023440105.1 Bacillota bacterium | reverse complement strand
GCTATATCCTTCCTATGAAGATGAGAGAAGAAATTGGTTATCTAGTTAAAGGAGTATCCGATCATAATCATAAGGAGCTTAAACCTCATGAAATACTCCAGATATTTAAAAAGGAATATGTTAATAGGACCGATTCTCTTAGCATCACTGATGCATACTTCACTAAAATTGATGGCTATAAAAGTGGTAATGGAATGTCCGTAGACCTAAAGTTAAATATACTGGGCCAATGCTACGAGCTTTCAGCAAAAGGAAATGGCCGTCTCGATGCTGTAAGCAATGCTATCAGAAAAAGTCCTTATCCCTTTGACTATACTTTTGTTACCTATTCAGAGCACGCTTTAGAGACAAACTCCAACTCTCAAGCCATAGCTTATGTTGCCATTGCTGACTCTGAAAATATCTTCTGGGGAGTTGGAATTGATAAGGATATTATTTATGCCTCCATTGATGCCTTAGTAAGTGCATTAAACAGAAAAAATCATATAAAGGAATTTTTAAATAAAGAGTAAAAGGAGGATTATTACATGGGAATGACTATGACAGAAAAAATACTAGCTGCTCATAGCAGTCTTCAGGAGGTACATTCTGGGCAGCTGATTAAAGCTAAGCTGGACATGGTATTAGGTAATGATATTACCTCTCCTGTGGCCATTAAGGAATTTGAAAAAGCCGGCTTTCAAGAGGTATTCAATAAAGAAAAAATCTCTTTGGTTATGGACCACTTCACTCCCAATAAGGATATTAAAGCTGCAGAGCAATGTAAGACTTGTAGAGAATTTGCAGAGAAGCATTCTATCAAGCACTTTTATGATGTAGGTGATTCAGGGGTTGAGCACGCTCTCCTTCCAGAGCAGGGAATTGTAGCCCCAGGAGAGTGCATAATCGGAGCAGATTCTCATACCTGCACCTATGGAGCCTTGGGAGCTTTCTCTACAGGTATCGGGAGTACCGATATGGCTGTGGGAATGGCTACTGGAGAAGCTTGGTTTAAAGTGCCAGAAGCAATAAAAATAATTCTTAAAGGGTCCCTTCCTAAATATGTCTCAGGAAAGGATGTAATACTTCATATCATCGGCAAAATAGGTGTTGATGGAGCACTGTACAAAAGTCTTGAATTTACTGGTGAAGGCGTAAGAAATCTTACCATGGATGACCGCTTAACCATCTCCAATATGGCTATCGAATGTGGTGCTAAAAATGGTATCTTTCCGGTAGATGATACCACTATAGAGTATTTAAAGGATAAGGTAAAAAGACCTTATAAAATATTTGAAGCCGATGCCGATGCTGTCTATTCAGATACCATAACCATAGATCTTAGCAGCCTTAAGGCCACTATAGCCTTCCCTCATCTTCCAGAAAACACAAAGACAATAGACCAAATTGATGATATCAAAATAGATCAGGTAGTCATAGGCTCCTGTACTAACGGTAGGATTAGTGATATGGCTGCTGCAGCGGAGATTCTTAAGGGAAGAAAGGTTCACAAGGGGGTTCGCTGCATTATAATTCCAGCTACTCAAAGGGTATATAAGGAATGCCTAAAGCTAGGCTATATAGAAACTTTTATTGATGCTGGCTGCGTAGTTTCAACTCCAACCTGTGGTCCCTGTCTTGGTGGTTACATGGGAATACTTGCTTCAAAGGAAAGATGTATTTCCACCACCAATAGAAACTTTGTAGGCAGAATGGGACATACCACCTCTGAGGTATATCTAGCAAATCCTGCTGTGGCTGCTGCCTCTGCTATAACTGGAAGAATTTCTAATCCTGCAGAGATTACCAATGTATAATTTCAATCATCAAAGGAGGTTAATATGAAAACACAGGGATTCGCTCACAAATATAATGATAATGTTGATACAGACGTTATAATACCAGCAAGATATTTAAACACTTCTGATCCTAAAGAGCTAGCCTCTCACTGTATGGAGGATATAGATACTACATTTATAGCTAGAGTTCGTCCTGGAGATATTATGGTAGCTGGATTTAATTTTGGTTGTGGCTCTTCCAGAGAGCATGCTCCTATAGCTATAAAGGAAGCTGGGATATCCTGCGTAATCGCAAAATCCTTCGCAAGAATTTTTTATCGAAACGCAATAAACATTGGCTTACCTATACTAGAATGCCCCGAGGCTGCTGCAGCTATAGAACAAAAGGATGAGATATCAATAGATTTTGATAAAGGAATAATAACTAATCTTACTAAGAAGGAAAGCTACAAGGCTACCCCCTTTCCTGACTTTATAAAGGAGATTATTGCTGCCGGTGGTTTAATAAAGTCTGTTCAAAGTAAATAAATTTTCTATTTAATAAAGCAAATAAAAGTAGGTGTTCAAAATGAATTTTAACATTGCATTAATTCCCGGGGATGGTATAGGGCCAGAGGTTACTGCTCAAGGAGTCAAGGTTCTCAAAGCCATAGAAAATAAATATAATCATACCTTCCAGTTTACCTCACTGCTCGCAGGGGGTGCAGCATTAGATGCACTAGGGATTCCGCTGCCGGAAGAGACTGTAAATATATGTAAAAGCTCTGATGCTGTACTTTTAGGAGCTGTTGGGGGACCAAAATGGGATTCTCTCCCCTCTCATCTTAGACCTGAGGTAGGAGCCCTCTTACCCCTTAGAAAGG